>JAMOMM010000146.1 GCA_027067085.1 Hyphomicrobiales bacterium | reverse complement strand
TGGCATTTGCACCAATCATTGGTTGATATAAAAACCGGTGAAAACAACTTCATTCCAGCCCAAGGCCAAGACCTTACAGAACTCAACAGTCAATGGATTGCGGGCATTTTAAAACACGCAAAAGCCAGTTGCCTTTTAACCACCCCAACCGTCAATGGCTATAAGCGCTATGCCCAATTTGGCCTCGCGCCAGATCGTATTCAATGGGGCCATGATAATCGCGGCTCTATGCTGCGCTCATTGGCAAAAGCGGGAGACAAAGCCTCTCGTGTTGAAAACCGCATCGGTGAACCCGCTGCAAATCCTTATCTTTATTTAGCATCGCAAATTCTATGCGGCCTAGATGGTATAGATAACAACCTTGCAGCCCCTGCCCCCGTTGAAACACCGTACAGTTCAGACGACACAATGCTGCCCAACAATTTAGGCTCAGCCATCACCGCGTTTGAAGAAAGTAAATTCTATCGTCAATCCCTCGGCGATGAATTCGTCGATTACCTCTGCCGCATAAAAACCGCAGAATGGAACCGCTACCTCGGCACCGTTTCAGAATGGGAACAACGCGAGTATTTCAGTTTGTTTTAATTACCGATAATGCTACCCGCTGGCCCCTATATCAAGCCAACGAAATGTCCCTCTCACCTTTATCCTCCCATCGTCATCTTCGGACTTGATCCGAAGATCCAGAAAGTATAACGCGATTTTATAGTTAATAGAATTTAACAAGCCCTCTGGACCCTCGGATCAAGTCCTGACATGACGAACCAATTTTAAGCAACAAAAAACGCGGCACCTTTCAGCACCGCGTTTAACTTCGTAAAACTATGTCTAGAGCGTTTCATGTTTTGTTTGAATCACAAACACTACATGAAACGCAAAACTATCAATACCTTAAGTAGGTCGTTCTGGTTCAATGTAAGCCAGAACGACTCTAGCTTTAAAACATACCCGATGCTGTCAACAATGGTGCAATCACCAAGCTGACGATGGCCATGACGTTGATGAGAATGTTCATCGCAGGGCCAGAGGTATCTTTAAATGGATCGCCAACAGTATCACCCACAACAACCGCTGTGTGTGTGTCGGTGCCCTTGCCGCCAAAGTTGCCTTTTTCGACATACTTCTTAGCATTATCCCAAGCACCGCCAGCATTAGCCATAAACAACGCCATCAATACGCAAGCCAAAAGCGCGCCAGCAAGGAAGCCACCAAGGGCTTCTGCACCCAAGATAAAACCAACCAATGCAGGAGTTGCAACAGCAATAACGCCTGGCAACAACATTTTCTTCAATGCTGCAGTCGTTGCAATATCAACACATTTTGCTGTGTCAGGGTCTGCCGTGCCTTCCAGCAATCCTGGAATTTCACGGAATTGGCGGCGAATTTCGTTAATCATCTCAAACGCTGCATCACCAACTGCCGTCATTGTAATGGCAGAAACCAAGAACGGAATGGTTCCGCCAATAAACATACCAACCAGAACAATTGGGTTAGACAGATCAAGATTAAATTCAGGATTATGAATTTTCACCGTTGCGCCAAAAGCTGCAATAATCGCCAAAGCCGCCAGCGCCGCAGCACCAATCGCAAAGCCCTTACCAATCGCTGCAGTGGTATTACCCAACTCATCCAAGCTATCAGTAATCTCACGAACCTCTTTGCCCATGCCGCCCATTTCTGCAATGCCACCAGCATTATCAGCAACAGGGCCATAAGCATCAATCGCCATGGTAATGCCAACGGTTGAAAGCATACCAACGGCTGCAATACCTACGCCATACAAACCAGCAAGCGATGTTGAAACAAAGATAATAATCGCAATAACAAAAATTGGCATCACAACAGATTGCATACCAACAGATAGACCCGTAATCATCACGGTAGCTGGGCCTGTTTCGCCAGATTTAGCAATTTTACGAACCGGCGCACCGCCTGTGTAATATTCAGTAATCAAACCAATGGCAACGCCACCAGCGGCACCAGACACAACAGCCCACCACACATTAATATCGATACCCAATTGCAGAGTAATAAAATACGCCGCGGCTAAGAACAACACTGGCGCGCCAAGTGTGCCAGTGCGAAGCGCTGCAGCAGGGGCCGCGCCTGAGCGCATCTTAACAACGCCAATCATTAAGATCGAAGCAACCAAACCAACGGTTGCCAAAGCTAACGGTAAAAACATCAAAGCGGTATTTGCAGTTGTGGCAGCAATTGCAATCGAAGCAATCATTGCGCCGCAATAGCTTTCGAAAATGTCACTACCCATACCCGCAACATCACCCACGTTATCGCCAACATTATCGGCAATTACTCCGGGGTTACGTGGATCATCTTCAGGGATACCCGCTTCAATTTTACCAACAAGGTCAGCGCCCACATCAGCAGACTTGGTAAAAATACCGCCACCAATACGTGAGAACAAAGCCACACAACTTGCACCCATGCCAAAGCCTTCAAGTGCATGCACATTGTGACTTAATGATTCAGGGCTTAAATCGCCAGCCAAACCATACGCATAAAACAAACCGCCAAGACCGATCAAACCAAGTGCTGCAACACAAAGGCCCATAATAGAGCCACCAAAGAACGCCACAGTGAGCGCACTAGCTGCACCCTCATTTTTCGCCGCAGTAGCCGTTCGAACGTTTGCCTTTGTTGCTGCAAACATGCCAAGCCAACCAGCAACAGACGATGAAACAGCACCAACGATAACTGCGATTGCCGTGTCTTTTCCAAGGGCTGCCCAAGAAATGGCAATCAGAACGACCAAAAACATAAAGAGCATTTTATATTCGCGCTTCATGAACACCATGGCACCCAAATGAATTTGATCGCCAATTTTCTTAATTGCTTCGTCACCCTCAGGGTATTTTTTCACAATGACAAAAAGAATATACGCGCAAATTAGGCCAATAGCCCCTACCAAAAGGGGTAATATGGCAAGCTGTGATATAGACATTTCCTTCTCCCAGACCATTTTTTATTCTGCAAAGGTTTAACGTCAAAATGCCGCATGTCTAGTCTAAAATGGACAGTTTCTGCCCCTTTTATAAATGGGATTAAATTTGTATACATTTCAATGACTTAGATATATATTGAGAAAGATATATGTTAAAGAGAGACACAGCAAAACAATGTGGCAAGACTCAAAAACCTTGAACATTCACCGCCCTCATCGCTTCTCCGAAACGACTACTGCTACTTTAACTAGAGCGTTTCATGTTTTGTTTGTTGCGCAAACACTGCATGAAACGCAAGATTATCAATACCTTAAGCTGGTCGGTCTGGTTCAATTTAAACCAGACCGACTCTAGTGTATTTGTGTCAGCCTTTCCGTTGCAAAAGGTTAGAATTAGGGTGCAAGAATTACGGCGCGTTCTTAAACTAGGTGCGACCGCACCTCGGCACTTATACGCCGCGCCCCATGTCAGAGACATGCCTTCGCATGATGTGCAGCGTACGGGCAAAGCGAGTTAGCGTGAGCGGCATCCAAGCCTACCCGTAGTCCCTTCCCCACAAACTCACAAATCACCGCCACCTGTTTAGTGTCTTTAGTAAACTGGCACCGTAATTCTGGCACCGTAATTCGGGAAACAATGTCTTTACAATTGTTCTGGAGGAACCCGTCCAAGTGACTTTTTCTTAACCCAATCTGATCTGCTGGTTTTCGCAATCAATCCATTTTCAGAAAGCAGCCACAACTCCAGGAAATTGATAATTTCCAACTTGTCTTTCACTGGTAAAACATCTCCGAAAATCCAGGTCCAGCGTTTTTTACCTATTACAGAAATTCTGCAGCGACTATTACAATTTCCCAGACATGCGACAGGTCTAACCAGTACGGTTTTATCGTACCCGAGGGCTGTCACAACATCATTGAGTTCGTTGAAAAGAGCCGCCCCGCCCGGTTTATCAAACCAACGCCCTATTAGGCTTGGATGCTTACATTCGATACAAACTTGCAGTTCGTGTTTACTCATACTGGACTCACAGTTTTTTCTAATTCGACGGCATTTAACGGTGTAATATGTAATATGCCATTTGAACCAGTAACAAGGTCAGCTTCAACACCGTAAAGGTCTCGTATTAGCGAAACCGATAAAACTTCAGTTGGTTTACCGTCAGCGACAATCTTGCCATCAGACATGCAAATCAACCGATCTGCACATTTTGCTGCAAGCGACAGATCATGCATTGCAGCAATTGCGATAGTTCCATTCTTGCGGCAATGGGAGCTGACTCGGTCAAGGACAATGAGTTGGTGGCGCAAATCCAGAGCAGCAGTTGGTTCATCAAGAAGAAGAATATCGGGGTTCCGAAATAGCGATTGAGCCAGGTAAACCAGTTGTCGCTGTCCGCCACTTATTTCTTCAAGGGTTCTGGTCTCCAAAGCCCCTAACCCGAACCCAGACAGAATACTAATTGCCTCATTTTCCAGTGATCTGGGAACTTGCATACCCAGGGATCTTAAACGGCCAAGCAATATAACTTCAATAACGGTTAGCGAAGAGGTGGCACCCGTATCCTGAGGCATATAAGCAATGGAATCACCGCGCTGGTGAGGTTGAAGATTTTTCCGATCTTGCAGAGAAACGCCTCCGCTTGCAGGAATAACTCCGGCAATGCCTTTCAAAAGGCTTGATTTTCCCGTCCCGTTTGCCCCCAGCAGGGCCGTAAAACTGCCCGGTTCCAGCGAAAATGCCAGATCGGTTATGACAGATAATGATCCATATTTTACAGTTAATCCAGTGACATTCAGCATTACCAGTGCCTCTTCTTTCCCGTCAAAATAAGTGCGAATAAAAATGGAACGCCAACGATGGCTGTCACAATCCCAATTGGAACAACCGCACCTGGTGAAATGACCTTTGATGCAATTGAAGCACCCACCATCACAATTGCACCCATAATTCCCGAAACCGGCATGAACAAACGTTGGTCTTCACCAACTAGCATGCGGGCAATGTGCGGTGCCACGAGGCCGACGAAACCGATCGTTCCGACAAAAGCAACAGCACCGGCGGTTAGGAAAGAAACGATAATAAATATTTTCAACCGGAGCCGCGGCACATTAATTCCCAGACTGCGTGCTCGTTCATCACCAAGTCGCAAAGCTGTGAGTTTCCATGAATCCCTTGCGAGCAGCAAAATTGAAATAAGAAGTATTCCACCCGAGACCGAGACAGAAAACCACGTTGCTTTGAGCATGCTGCCAAACAGCCAAAAAACAATTTCCTGAAGGACTTCAGGGGCTGCCAGATATTGAATCAATGACTGTAGTGACTGAAACAGGAACAAAGTTGCAATTCCGGCAAGGATCATTATTTCAGAGGTAATCCCTCTGACATGAGCAAACCCGTAAACCAGAGCGCAAGCCAGACTAGCGGTCAAGAAAGCTGCGACAGGAACAGTAAATTCGGGAATTAATGGCAATTGCAGACCGAACAAGATGACAACAGCAGCACCAAAACCAGCTGCTGCTGAGAAGCCTAATGTATATGGACTAGCTAAAGGGTTGCCCAAGATCGTCTGCATTTGCGCTCCAGCAATCCCGAGTGACGCACCAACCAAAATTGCCATTAGCGTCATGGGAAGCCTGATCGAATGCACAATGACATAGACCATTGGATCCACTGAAGCCTTGGGCAGAACAAGAGACGCGAGAACATCAAAGACATTCAGGAAAGCAGGTCCTACCAGAATATCAATTATGATGATGATTGCTAACCCGGAGGCAGTGAATAATGCCCAAAAGAAGCGGCGCGCAACCAGTTGGCGGTAGGATTTTATCGTTTGCGAAGTCATGATTAACTCGTTTTCCGGCAAGGGCATTGAAAAACACCCTTGCCATTTTGCTGGATTATTTGAGTTTGAGCATGAAAACACCTTCTGCCTTCACGGGCAGCCAGGTTTCATAAAACTTGCGATGATTGGCCAGTGGATCAACATCAGCAAATGCTTTTGGATAAAGAACCTTGGCGATATATTGAAGGAATGTGAAGTCATAAAGTGTACGTGCTCCACCATGGTAAAGGGCATGAACCTCGCCAGACTTGACGGCATCTATGCTTTGCCACCCCGGCCGCTTTGTATAAGGCATCAAGCGTGCTCTAGTCAGTTCTGGCTTGACACCAAATCCCATGACGACAGCATTTTTTCGATTGGTCCAGTAGGAACCAGCAATAAAAATGGCTTGCGGGTTTGTCGCCAGAATGTATTCTGGGTTGAGTGGCGTAGATCGGCCGACTTGGCCCAGTGCTATGTTGTTGCCTCCGGCCAGACCGACGATCCTGCCCCACATATGATCTGTATAAGTATTGCCAAATTCACCAGCCCCCTTGCTGCCAATCTCAACATAAACCCGCTTAGGATCGCCTCCGGCTTTTTTGATACGGCTTTCAACATCAGCAACAGCTGTCGCATATTGGTCGGCAAGCTTTTGGGCCCGTTCTTCCTGACCAAGAATTTTGCCAATCATCCGTGTGCTGATAACATGCTTTTCAACAGTTTGAGCATTATAGTCTGCAACAACGACGGGAATGCCTGCTGCTTCCAGCTTGGCAACAGTGTCGCCAAGAGCCCTGAACTGCCAACCAGCAATAATTGCCACTGCTGGTCTGGCTGCAATTGCGGTTTCAATTGAAAATGTTCCCGCATCAACTTCCCCAACATCGGCAATTTTTGCGATTTTCGGGTTTGCGGCAACATAGGTCTTCCACTGCGAATTGCGCCAGTTGCGCCAGGCTGGTTTGGAGATGGCAACAACCTTGTCATATGCGTTCGGTCCCCCAATTGCGTAGAAGTCCTCAAAATAAAAACCGAGCAAAATACGTTTGGCATTGGCTGGAACCTGAACCTTTCGGCCCATGGTATCGCTTACGGTGATTGTTTCTGCTTGTGCAGTTGTAAAGAGTATTGTCATGCTGACAGCAAGCGCCATCAGACCTGTAATCAGTCTGTTAAACATCGTGATTTCCTTATAAAACAAGTAAATAGAAGGGTTCGCTTGGAAAGCCAGGCGAGATATTTTGTCTCTAACTTGTTTGGAAAGGGGGTGCTCGACTGTTAAAGTGCGCGTAGGGGATCTGAGTAGCCCAGATATTTTCCCCAGAAAACCAGACAACCTTTTTACTGGCAGACAGAGAAGCTGGTTGCCAGTCATTCGGTGCTGCTAAAGGCGGCAGGTTCGCAAAATGCATACACCATGGACAGTAGTTATCCACTTCAGTTGTATCTGTTGGCAAACTACCGTCTTCATTCAGACTTATGCGTTTAAAACCAGTGCCAGTACAAATGATGATCGAGTTTGCAAAACTATCATCGGTGATTGTCTCAGAACTTGAGGCACCAGCAGAAAAGAAAACACCCGTCATTGCGAGCTGAATAAACAGCCATACAACCAACGGGACGCTCCCAAAATTGCTAAAACTTCTCAGTCGTCTGAACATGGATTATTGTGTCCAACACAAATTTAAATACGATAAATTACACACATGTTTGCAAACGCTAGTATAAGAACCTTCTGGGAGCAAGCTAAAAATAATTGAAAAAATTGCTGAAACCTGTCCAACGATAAATTTAAAACTTGAATTTGAATTACGGCGACAAAATTACGCAAAATTACGGTGACAGCTTACTAAATGCACTTAATTATCGCACAGCAACAACCTAGAGTCGGTCTGGTTTAAATTGAACCAGACCGACCAGCTTAAGGTATTGATAATCTTGCGTTTCATGCAGTGTTTGTGATTCAAACAAAACATGAAACGCTCTAGTGCCACAACCGCCACTCTACCAATAAAACGCTGCAGACTGGCCCTCGGCGCTAATGCGCCGCGCCCCATGTCAGAGACATGCCTTCGCATGATGCGCAGCGTACGAGCAACGCGAGTTAGCGTGAGCGAAACCAAAAAACCTATCCGTCACCACCTTTACTTCAAAATCAATACTAAGACATCGTTTTAATGAACCTTCCGAATGGCGTTACAACCCCCTTCCAATCAAACTATGCATTTGACCCACATGACAAGAAACCTTGAAACAGTGATGGCTCTCGGTGTCTCTGTAAAACACCTGCCGCTGCAAGTTTTGAAGTTAAAGGATAGTCTGTAGCCTTTCGCTTTGCGAAAAGGCTAGTGGTGCGGGTGGGGGGACTTGAACCCCCACGGGCATACGCCCAACGGATTTTAAGTCCGGCCTGTCTACCGATTCCAGCACACCCGCACAAAGGTCAATCATGCGTATTCGCACAATGTTCAGTTACAAAACTGAAAAAGCCATCAAATCCAGCACGGTTTTGTCACAGCTTTCATGATTTGTCACACCAAATTTTCAAATTTCTTTCTTTTTTAGTGCATGTGACAAGAAACCAGCTTTTTTATGCCTTAATTTTACCCTAAAAACCGCGGGCAATTGGCCAAGACGACATAAGATGATTCCCCATCGCCATGCCGCCTCCGACCTACAATTTTTAAAATTAAACAACACCAATGCTTTTGGTGTAGGCGATGATATTATGGCAGACCGGACTCACGAATACGCTTCCCCCCTTCTCAACAAGCTAATGTTGATCTTCCCATTTTTGGCATGGCTTCCTCAGGTTAACTCTGAGACCATAAAAGCTGACATGATTGCGGGCATTACAGGGGCGGTGATCGTTCTGCCGCAAGGCGTTGCTTTTGCCTTTATTGCTGGACTACCCCCGCAATACGGCCTCTATACTGCGATGGTCACGCCAATTATCGCCGCGTTGTTTGGATCATCGCGGCATTTGATTTCTGGCCCAACAACCGCCATTTCAATCGTCATTTTTTCTGCTGTATCTGGCCACGCCACACCTGGCACGCCAGAATTTATCTCATTAGCACTGACAATCACGTTTTTAGCAGGCGTTTACCAATTGGCCTTTGGTTTAGCTCGATTGGGAGTTTTGGTAAATTTTGTCTCCCATACTGTTGTCATTGGTTTTACCGCAGGCGCGGCTATTTTGATTGTCACCAGTCAAATGAAGAATGTGCTTGGCATTAAAATCCCCAAGGGTGAGTCTTTTCTGCATACATGGCAAGATATACTCACGCAGCTGGACAAAGTTAATTATGATATATTGGCCGTCGCTGCACTAACGTTGGTCATTGCAATCACAATTAAAAAACTCAACAAACGACTACCCAACCTGCTAATTGCACTCGTAATCGGCAGTTTTTTTGCTTGGTTTATTAACGATGGCACGAAAGGCATTGATCTTGTTGGCGAAATTCCGGGCAACTTACCGCCGTTCAGTATGCCAGATATGTCGCTTTCAGTCATTCGTCAACTCGCCCCTGATGCCTTTGCCATTGCGTTACTGGGTTTGATCGAAGCGGTATCAATCAGCCGCGCTATTGCCTCAAAGTCACACCAACGTATTGATGGCAACCAAGAATTTATCGGCCAAGGCTTGTCAAATATCGTTGGTAGTTTCTTTTCGTCCTATGCAGGTTCTGGCTCCTTCACCCGCTCAGGTTTAAATTACGAATCTGGTGCCCAGACACCAATGTCTGCCATTTTTTCGGCCATCTTTCTTGGTCTAATTCTATTGCTAATCTCCCCCCTCACCGCCTTCTTGCCCATTGCCGCAATGGGTGGTGTCATTATGATGGTTGCTTACGGATTGATTGACCGCAACCAAATCAAACATGTGATAGAATCAAGCTGGACAGAGACCGTCATTTTGCTTGCAACATTTTTTGCCACATTATTCTTAGAACTAGAATTTGCGATTTATTTAGGTGTTATTCTATCTCTAGTGTTTTTCCTAGGCCGAACGTCCGCACCAGTGATTGCCACTTTGGCCCCAGACGTTGACACCCGCTATAACAAAAATATTTTGACCGATGTAACAAGCAAGCCGCTTGAAGAATGTCCGCACATGAAAATCATTCGTATTGATATGTCGGTTTATTTTGGCTCACTGAATTTTATTCAATCAAAACTATATCGAATAAGCGAACACCAAAACCGCAAGCATATTGTTGTTATGAGCGACGGTATCAATTTCATTGATCTAGCGGGCGCTGAAATGCTGTGCGAAGAAGCTGACCGTCTTGAAGAAGAAGGCGGCGGGCTTTACTTTACAGGTTTAAAGCCCGCGGTTTATGACGCTTTTGGCAAAACCCATGCGATCAAACACATTGGCAACAACCACTTTTTTGATGAAAAGAAGTCAACCTTTGCCACCTTGCACCGCCTCATTCGAAAACAAGGCAAGTGCGAAGGCTGTCAACTCAAGGTCTTTGCTGAATGCAAAGAAGCAGATTAAGAAAGCGCAAGGCTACATAAACCTGCAAGTTTTAGGTAGTTATCCCATCGCCCCTTCGGTAATGGGCGGGGCAAACTGCAAAGACATATCCCACGGCAGATAAATCCACGTGTCTTGGCTCACTTCGGTGATAAATGTATCGACCAATTCAACCCCTTTTGGTTTGGCATAAACCGTTGCAAAATGAGCCTTGGGCAGCAAATCACGAACCACTTTTGCAGTGGCCCCTGTATCAACCAAGTCATCAACAATCAAAACGCCCTCACCGCCATTTTTAGTAATCTCCTCACCAGGGCCTTTTAAAACCTGCATTTCACCTTGCTTACCATAGGCATATGAGGCCACACAGATTGTCTCAATTACCCGAACACCAAGTTCGCGAGCAACAATTGCAGCTGGCACCAAACCACCGCGGGTAACTGCCACAACTTTTTCAAATGGACCAAGTCCATTTAACCGCCACGTCAGAGCCCGTGCATCACGATGAAACTGATCCCACGAAACGTGAAAGCCCATTTGATACCGGTCGTCCACATCACCATCTTGCTTTGCCATTTTTATATCCTTTTTAAGCACTTAAAGTTTTTCAGTTAATGCCATAACTACACAGTTTGTAAACCCGATATTCACCATTTTATGAACTTATATGCTTAGTTATATAACGACAGGTATGGGTAAAATGTCTTTTACGAACGGTACAATCGGCGAAATTATCAAAGTTTTGGACATGGCAGGCGTTGAAATGTTGGCTATTTCCCTGCCCGATTCTCGAATTGTCGATGTTACAAAAGGCCTAGCAGCCCACTGGCAATGTTCTAAATATGAAGTCATCGGCCAACAATTGTCTCAATCAAAAGACAGCCCGTATTATGCTCATTATGTAAACAAAGAAGTTTCTGGCGTTGATGGCCAAGCAGAAATGCTTGTAGAGATTGTTAAAGCCAATGGGCCAAACGGTATTGTAACCCATCAGTTTAAACCGCAGCACCATAAAGATGGCAAAGCAGAATACCTCTTGCTGATTGGCAAGCAATCTCACAAAGCTCAGGCAGATAAACAGTCTGATGAATACCAAAGGCTCCAACTCGCGGTTGAAGCAAGTGGTTATATTTCTTGGGAAATCGACTTTAAAGACTATACGATTGATTTCGCGCCCGAAATTTATGAACTAATCGGGCTAAACAAAGAAACCTCGACGTTAACATTACCCAAGTGGAATACCTTGATTCACCCGCAGGACATCAATCGCTCACTTGAGGCGATAGCAGCAGCAGCTGATGAATCAGAAAAATTCATTGAAACAAGTTATCGTATAAAGCACACCTCAGGGTCCTATGCCTGGATTGAGATTATTGCCCGCATAATAAAAGATCCGATCACCCGGGAACTTACCAGAATGATCGGTTTGTGCCGCGATATAACCGTTGAAATGCACAAACGCCAGCAAATCGAAACCAGTGAACAAAACTTGTCACGGTCCCAAGCCCTAGCCAAAATCGGCAGTTGGGTTATGGACCTCAAGTCAGGCCAAGTCGAATGGTCGGCCAATATGTATGCCCTCGTCGGTGCGCAAAAAGGTTCCAATAACAACAATAATTTTGAATCCCTCACAGCAATGATGGATGACTTAAACAAAGAAAAATGGTTCGAAGCCATCGAGCAAGCCAAGGTTGGACATACCATTTCAAACCTTGAAGTTCAGTTCACATGTGAAAACAATGAACAACAGATTTTAACCGTCCATATCGATCCAGAATATGATGTCGATGGTTCTCCTGCCAAATTACATGGCATTTGCCAAAACATTACCGAACAATCAATGATGGAACGCAAGTTCCTTCAAGCTCAAAAAATGGAATCAGTCGGTCAGCTTACTGGCGGTATTGCTCATGATTTCAACAACTTATTGATGGTCGTTCTCGGTAATCTTCAACTATTAGAAAAGCTAACCCGCGATGATGATAAAGCGACCACACGTCTAAACACAGCGATTGACGCGGTCAATAAAGGCTCTGAACTTACCAAACGCCTATTGGCCTTTTCTCGTCAACAAACTTTGGAAACAGCCGCCTTCCCCGTAAACAAACTTGTAACTGACATGGAAGACATGCTCATTCGCGCCTTACGCGGTGGCATCAATCTTGAAATCAAACCTGGTAAAGATGTTTGGCATGCAAAAGCTGATAAAGCCCAATTGGAAACGGCAATACTAAATCTTGTCATCAACGCTCGCGATGCCATGGGCGAGCATGGTTCCTTGACCATAGAAACGTCGAATCAAACGCTGGATAGATCTTACACCAAACAACATGACGACGTTACGCCCGGTGACTATATAATGGTCGCAGTCACAGACACTGGAGAAGGAATACCGCCAGAAATTATCGACAAAGTTCTACAGCCCTTTTTCACCACAAAAGCTGTTGGTGAAGGCAGTGGACTTGGCTTGAGTATGATTTATGGCTTTGTGAAACAATCTAAAGGTCATCTGGCAATTTACAGTGAAGTTGGCCACGGCACCACCATGCGCATTTATTTACCACGCTGCATTGGAACAGATGCCGAATGCAATATAACCAAGCAAGAAGACATAACCAAGCAAGAAGATCAGGCAATTGCCATCCCACAACAAGCAGAAACATCTACTAATCGTCTAGATGATAATGTTGAGGAAATCGCCGTTGCCATCTCAGAAGCACCTGTTGAAGCTGTTGGTTCACCCTCCCTATCAGAAAACAAATCGAAAATTGAAACGCCTCAACAACCGCAACCAATTGCAAAAACGCCCATAGTTTTAATTGCAGAAGACAATGATCCTGTTCGCGATGTGGCCGTAGCGATGATTGAGGAGATGGGGTACATCGTCTTAGACGCACCAAATGGAGACAAAGCACTTGAGATCATCAAAGAGCGTGATGATATAGATTTGCTGCTATCAGATGTTGTGATGCCGGGCATGAACGGGCCAGAACTTGCTGCCGAAGCGATGAAAATTCGCCCTGACCTAAAGGTTTTGTTCGCCTCAGGTTACACCCAAGGCACCGCTGAAGAAATGCACGAACTGCCAAACTTTATCGAACTAATCGACAAACCGTTCACCCAACAAGACCTCACAGATAAAGTGCGGGCGGCGGTTGAGGGCCAACTCAAAAAATCAGCTGCCTAAACAATTTAATCCAACCATTAAATTG
Organism: Hyphomicrobiales bacterium; assembly: GCA_027067085.1. Classification (GTDB taxonomy): domain Bacteria; phylum Pseudomonadota; class Alphaproteobacteria; order Rhizobiales; family Aestuariivirgaceae; genus JALWJW01. The sequence continues at coordinate 613 of JAMOMM010000146.1, read as the reverse complement.
CCACTATTTATCGTTTTACAATAAACATGTACATACGATAGAAATAATGGGTTGGGTTAAACAATGTCAAACATCACAAAAGTCGCCAAAACCATGGCCTATATAACCCAAGGCTCAATTGGGTTGTTAGTCTTGAGTTTTGCCTACGTTTGGTCTGACAAAGACATCAGAACCGAGGTACTTTCGCAATACCTCATCGGCATTGATCGCGCCAACATTTCAACTCAATCACTTCTCGCTGGTTTTTTGTTAAGTGCCGTTCTTTTTGCCGTGCTTATCTACGGCTTATCTCAATGCCTTTTGTTCTTTAAGCTTTATCAATCAGGCGAGATCTTCCCCGAAAAAAGCGGGCAATACTTATCAAACTTCGGCACTGCCCTATTTTTACTCAGCCCAGCAACCATTTTAATTCGTTCAATTTCTTCTGTGATATTCTCCCTTCATCTCCCGCAAGGTCAAAAAGAGTTCGTCGTCGCGATAGATGGTACAGATATATTGGTGCTCATAATTGGTGGATTAGTCTTTATGGTTGGCCATATTCTAAACATAGCCAGAACCGTTGCAGAAGAGCACAAACAGATAATATAACTTCAGCAGTTAAACCAGTGTTTCA
>JAMOMM010000145.1 GCA_027067085.1 Hyphomicrobiales bacterium | reverse complement strand
ACTAATGCGCGGCGAAATGTTTTGCTGACATGTTCTAAGGTAATCATCGTTACAACAACCCACCCGTTCCACGCAGTTTAAAATTCAACGCACCAGTTGGGCACGCCTCGATACACATACCGCAACGAGTGCAATCTGCACCAATGCTCAATGTCGTATCTTCGGCGCGGTTCTTCTTGGTCATTTCAAGAACATGAGGAACCAAACAAACCTTGCGGCATTCCCCTTCATGCAAACAATCAGGCAACGTGTACTCTACGATTACAGGCGAGACAGTTCCTAAAAAGCCGTACGTCATTCCGATAGGGCAAACATAGCGGCACCAAAACCGCCGAATAAGAAACACTTCGATGAACAATAAAACCCCAACCCACGTCAGCGCAACACCACCACCATAAATCAGCGCCCGCGAAACAATACCAACAGGAGAAATTGATTCAAAAACCGTATAGCCTGTAACAAACGCAAGACCTGCAAAAACCACATATAAAACCGCCCGCATTCGACGATCCAACGGATGGTCTTTGATCCAAGTTTTGCTGGCAAGCCACAAGTGCATCATCTCAGCAATTTCTGAAATCAGATGATACGGGCACGCCCAAGAACAAAAGGTCCGACCACCAACCAGCCACCACAAAATGCCAACAGTAACGGTGCCAATAACCAAATTTACAACAATTTGTTTATGCGCCAAAGTGATTTGCAAGGCCGAGTTCAAATCAGCCATATGGAAACCAAAGAATCGCGATGCTGTGAGCGCACCCTCTACCAGTTGAACATCATAATAAAACGATACAACGAACATCAAATTAATCAAAAGGATTGAAGCCCAACGCCACTTACGCCATTTAAAGCTCGTGTGCGTAAAGCTTAGTTTCGGCTCTTCCATTTCTTCACGAATTTTTGCAATGCGTTCTTTGCGTTGCTCAGGCTGCCCTTTAAACGCGTGCATTTCTTGAGCTTCTTTTGAAAACTCATCGCGTTTTTGTTTACGTGGTGCACCACCCAATAAGACTCGAAAAGATTCACCAATGCCCCTCATACTTTTGGCCCCTCACGGTTCAGGTCTATTACAATCGCTGTCTTCTCAACAGGACACATCATTTCACATGTTCCACAACCAACACATTTATCGTGCACAACAGGGGTCCGTCGCGGATCATCTTTAGCTTGATCCTTGGTTAATGGCTCCATTGAAATGGCATCTTTAATGGGGCATTCACGCACGCATAAATCGCACAACTCCAAATCATAAGGATGGTCCGCAATCTTGATAGGATTCCAACGATCAACTTTTATATAGCGGTGTAAACCTTGATAATCAGGTCCACGCGCTTGGCCTTTAAACCCTTGGCCTTGCCGGGCCAAACAAGCATCAGGGCGCGACAATCGCGCAAGGCCCATATTCACTTGTTCTTTTTTATCAATCTTGTGACTAAGCGCACCAGTTGGGCAAGCAAGAACACATTGGGTGGCATCGCATGAAAAATCACACGCTTGTTTTCGAGCATCAATATGGGGCACACCAATACCAAAGCCAGCCTCCCCATCAGAAAGCTTAATGGCTTCGACAGGGCAAACCTGCACGCATTGGCCGCACTTAATACACGAACTCAACAAATCTTTTTCAGCTAATGCACCAGGGGGACGCAACAATTTTTCCCACCGCAAATGCAATGGCAAATAGGCCATCATTCCACTGGCAACAACCCCTGCACCCATGATTGCCGAAAAGACAATTGTGCGGCGTTGTTTTTGCTGTTTTGGGGTTAATCTTTTTGCCATACGCGTGTCTGCCTAATCCTTTGTCAACCCAAATGGGTCTATCCGTTTTGTTTGCTCATTCCCTTGATTACGGTCAATCGAATTAACTTCGGGAACCACTGCGACGAACTGCTCATTCATCCGCGGTTTTTTATCAACCAACATAATCAGAGGGGACGTGAACGGAGCCAATCGTTCAAGAAAGTCTAGTAAGGATAACACCGCTGTACCTTGAAAGAAGGCCGCGCCTGGTTTGTCTAACCAAAGCCGATCAGAATAAATTTTCAAGGTAAATGGGGTATCACCAATTCCATCTTTATCGAGGTCAAAGCCTTCATAGCCCCCCCAATAATTACCTTCCCAGATATTGCGTTTTGCACTCGCAAAACTACTGACAGTTACTGGCAATATATTGGACTTAAACTTATTGCCTTTAATCACATTGCCTTTCCAGTCCGACAAGAAAGACATACCGATATTATTGAAGGAAATTTCGTTGCCGTAAATTTCATTGGTTGTATCGGGATCAAATGGGGAAAGATCGAGCGAGATGCCACGCGAGTTGTACAATATTTTATTGTTTAAAATTTTCACGCTACTGGATTCTTTTAATCCAATGCCGACACCTGCATTACCCTGCGCCTGAAACAAACGGTTGTTGCGCACGACAACGCCATCTGAGTACATCAAGAAAATACCGACGGCATTTTTTGAAATCGAATTATTTTCAACCAGGTTGTATTTGGCATACATGAAATGCAAACCATAACGACCATTTGCAATGTCGTTGTTTGCAATACGGTTATCGTTAGAATACCAGATAACAAAATCACGCGAATTGCGGATGTAGTTATTCTCAATCCTGTTTTTGAAGCTATACCACAACCGAATGGCATCACCTTTAATACCCAATCCTGTATCAGCTTTAGAAGATATTTTATTGCGTCGTACAATGTTGTTGGAGGCTTGCTCAAGATCAACACCAAACAAACATTCTGAAATTACGTTGTCTTTAATTACATTGTAATTGCCTTTGATGTGAACACCCGCATCAATATCATTATGCTGGTCACCAGAGCCAATAATGCGCATGCCTTTTACGGTAACACCATCACTAACAATATTAATGACGGTGCCTTTTCCACCCGCATCAATTGTTACCTTTCCACGCCCATCCAAAACAATGGGTTTAGTAATTTTAATGGCTTCCTTGTACACTCCAGCAGGAGGCTGAATAATTTCACCCTCCTTGGCACCATCAATCATCGACTGCAAAGATTGTTGCACCCCAGCCATTACTGGACTTGAAAAGCCCAACACCAGAATAACAACAATCCTTAACAACACAAAACCCATGATTATTGGCCTGCTGCTTCTTTAAGCCCCTTACGGCGGATCAATATCGCAAGGATACTGACCACAGAGAACAACACAATCAAACCAAACCCATAATGAGGATAAGACAAGGTTGTAAACTGAGCCACTTTACCTTGACCAAAGACCGTTGGCATAAATGGTTTCAATGAAAAAGCACCCATCACGTTCATGGAATGGCCATACCACCAAAGCCAACCCGTATACTCAATAATAAAGAACACAGGCAATAAGGCAGGAATAATAGCCAAGAACCAGAACAACGGCCAACGGTTGTTCCAAGCAATAACCAACATGGCAAACATGGCAGCTAAAATACCCCAAAACGCCAAGTCTCCAACAGTTTTCATTGTTGCAACCATCGGCACAATTTCTTTTGGGTTATTAAACCAGCGACCAAGTGCTTTTGCATAATGCCAATAAATCACTTGCTGGGCACTACCATTCCAAACATCGCGTTTGCTGTCTGGAAGTTTACTTTGATCTGCTTCATAGGCACCACGAAGGATAGAAACATAAAGTTCCTTGCCGTGAATACCTGATGAATTAGCCGCCTCAAGAATACTTTTTAGGGTCTTCTCGCCGCCGCCAGAACCTTTATGCAACTTCGCAATGGCATCACTAAGGCTCGTTTGCCCGCTCTTTTTCAGCGATCCATGAAGCTCTTCTGTGGTCTGACTTTGTATAACACCATTCGCATTCAAGTCTTCTTGTAGTTTGGAAATAATTGGCGAGAGCGGTTCGCCTTCTTCTTCCTTACCTTGCCCCAAACTCGTTACCATAGACGATATGTAAGATTCAGGTTGAAGGGCAATCCCCCCAGCACCAAAATACATCATATACATCCAGGCAGCGATGGCAGCAAAGCCAAGCCCCATCACACCGACACGTAAAAACTTACGGTTAATAGCAAACCCAACCAGCATAACCGCTAGCATTGACAATAGGGAAGGCGAGAAAGCTTTTTCTAAAACGCCACCAGAAGCAATTGGATACATGCCAACAAAGTGGTTGATCGCATCCATTTCATGCACACAATCAAGGGCTTCATCTTCGTCTACTTCGCGGTTATCTTGCAGTTTGCAGCCACTAAAAACACCGTTCATATGAAAGTGAATACGTACCCCATCAGGAAACGCTTCGGCTGGATAGTTTGGTGCTTTTAGAGCCACCCACCATGTTGGAGATATATAAATTAGCGCCAACAAAACAACTGCTGCGCTAACCAAAATTCGCACTGCATTCTTACGCTTGGTGCTTATTGTATTGCTCATCCGTCAATCCACCATTAAAAAAAACTCTAGGCGCGCGCTATTTAACAGCGTGCACCTCAACAAAGAAATCGGGCAGATCAAATCTGCCCGAATTATCACATTAGTCAAAGTCAGGGTTTAACCAGTCTTTGGTCTCAGCCACATCAGCTTTTGGTGGTTTTTGACGAGACACATAGTCAATAACCGCCTTCATATCTTTGTTTGAAAAGCCATTGATTTGCTTAATCATATCAGGGTTGGCGTTTCTACGTTTGCCATCTCTGATCCATTCAAACTGGCGCAATAGATATTTGTAATGCTGGCCTTGAATGCGTGGGAAGTACTTTTCTTTATGACCTTCACCATTGTCACCATGGCAACGCACGCAATTTTCTTTATATAGCTTTGCGCCATGTTCAAGATCATTGCCCTCACCAACGCCAGGTTCTGGGTTCATTGGGATTTTAGAAATGTATTCAGCAACCACCGCAATCGCATATGGTCCACCACCAACTTCTGGCGCTGCATTTTTAATTTCTTTTGGCAGTGCAAAAGGATACATCGTTGGGTTATCGCGGTTTTTAGCTCTAATATCAGAAAGCTGTTTAATAATAACCGCTGCAGATTGACCAGCCAATTGTGGGAATGTTCCATCCTTAGTGCCCCAGCCTTCTGGCAAATGGCAAGCTGAACAAACTTCATAAACCGCTACACCATCAGCGCGAATTTTCTTTTTTTCTTCTGCAGTTTTACCCTTAAAGGTAAGAAGGATTTTGGTTGCTTCATCTTGCTCACCGCCACCTTCATTCCAACCAGAAAGCGCAGCACCACCTGCTGTGATACTAGCAGTTAATGCTGTTGCAAGAAATATTCCTGTCTTTTTCATTTTAATCTCCAAATTTTTAAGGTCACAAATGCCTTATTTGCTACGGTCGATTTGTGACAAGTAAGATCCAAGTAAATCAATCTGCTCGTCAGTCAGTTTTTTGACCACCGGATACATAGATTTGATTTTGCCATTTTTACGAATTTTGTTTTTTACATCATTGATTTGCGCAATGAGGTAAGCTTTGTTTTGCCCCGCAATAATTGGGTAGTTTTTCAACGGTTTAAGCGCGCCTTTTCCGTGGCAGGCACGGCACTTCTTTTTATAAAGCTTTTTGGCAGCTTTAATTTGAACGTCAGTTAAAGGTGTTTCCAATGGCCTTACTTTGCCAGGGGGTTGAAGCGATAAATAGTTCGCAATTTTTTTAATATCATCATCGCTAACCCGAACTTTACCTTCAGGCGTAATCAATGCACCTGTCATTGGCGACGTTCGCATGGCACCATTTTCATCATGACTACCAACCCGCTTGCCAGATAAAATATCTTTTATCTGTTGAGCAATGTACTTTTCTGGCTGACCAGAAACATTGGGGTAGTTCTGAATAGAACGCGCACCGCCCTTACCATGACAGGCAAGGCAAGATTTACGTAAATAAAGACGTTTTCCAGGATGACGTTTCTTTTTCTTTGGCTCCTCTGCATGAGCGCTTGAGACCATCGTTACTGGGTTAATAGGCAAACCTGGAGCAGCAACAAATGCAGAAGCCAAAACCGCGGTCGAAATCATAAAAGTCAGTTTTTTCATTTTAGGACCCTTCAATGGGAAAGCCAGGGAGATAATTCTCCCTGGCATATTTTTGCATTTAGCTATTACTTGTTAACAACAGCGCCGTGTTCATCCAGATAGGTTTTCGCACGAAGACCAATATCTGCAGTTTTCACTTGATACTGGAACCATTGCTGAGCCCATAAAGTTGCATTGTTGTAATCACCTTTAGCCGCAAACTCTTCAGACTTTTTCTTGGCATCAGCTGCAAAGTTCAACTGATCGGTGGCATCTTCAACCAGCGCAACAACAGACTTAAAGCTTTTGAAGTTGCGTGCTGTGATATAGCCAACAACGCTATCAATTACGCCTTGCGTCGCAACGTTGTTTTTGATCTGTTTGTCATAGTCAGCCTTAGTATAGGTTTGACCTTCAGACACCGCCGCATCAGATGCTTTCACACCTTTTGGACGAACAAGAAGATAACCCTGCATTTCAAGGTGAAGTGCAGAACAAAACTCGGTGCAATAGTAAGGATAAACACCAGGCTTGTCGGCAGTAAAGGTAAACGAAGCCGTTTTTCCAGGTTCAACTGACAAGTTGACATTAAAGTTGTTGATTGCAAAACCATGCGTTTCATCTTGCGCGCGCTCTACGTTAGTAAAGTGCAATGAAACTTTTTCACCTTCTTCAACTTCAATGATTTCAGGTGTGATATGAGAACGGATCAATGTTCCGTACACATGAGTTACACCGTCTTTTTTAACAATTTTTTCGCGGCCTGGACGTGTCCGCCAAATTGACTTTTTGTCCTCACGACTGTTCCAACCCAATTTGTAGCGAACTTTTGGTTTCAACTTAGAAGCCTGAATCGCAACAGCATAGTGTGGCTCACCAAGCGGAACTGGCATATCATAAAGCAACTGCATTTTGTCGCCTGAAATGTCGATCAACTGGTGATTTTGTGGGTGCAAAGGTCCAACTGGGTTAAAGCGATCAATCGCTAGTTTGTTCAATGAAACAAGATACTTGCCTTTTGGATGCGCAGTATCACCTTCCATAGCCATCAAGTGACCAACGTTATAGTGAATGTTGATCTTATCGAGGACTTTACCAGTACAGTAATTCCATTTGGTAATCTGTGAATCAACATAGATAGATGTGTAAACAATACACTCTTTTGAATCATATTGATTGTGAAGTGGTCCAAGGCCAACTTGCACTTGCGTGTGCAAAGTCTTTTTCAGATCAAGGATAGGAATACCGTATGGGTCTTTACCAGCATAATCTTTTGCATCAATCAGCGCTTTGATTTTTGCAAAGCTGTAAACAGACGCATGGGTATCAAGCTTACCAGCAATGATGAAGAATTTCCCATCGGGAGTCACATCAACACCATGCGGAGATTTAGGTTCTGGAATAAGGAATAAAATACCTTCTTTAACCGCAGTGTCCATCATGATTACAGGGTGGCCATTAATCATCGTAGTTTTGCCAGCCTTGAAAAGTTCAGCGGCCTTTTTCCAGTTGACCATATGGACAAAGTCAGTGTCTTTTTGTGAACAACCAGCTTCAAAAGGAGGACGCCCTTTTTCAATACCACCGATGTAACGTTCAGTACAAAATGAATTGGTAAACGACCAACCATCTGATGGACCCTTACCAAAATCAGATAGATCTTGTGAGTAAGGTGGCAGTTCTAGTGAGAACGACTTAGAAGGGTCTAAACGACCTTTTTTACGATCAAACTTCCAGTATGTTACCGCACCGCGATATTTTTCATTAAACTTAGATAATGGCACATAGCCATTTTCAAGTGGTGCAGGATACTGTGATGCTTCCATCACGTAATCTGAATTTGGTGAAACAAATGCACCACCGTGCTCAGACTTCATAATCGGATTAACAACGATTTGTTTGGTTTCAAAATCTTTTAGATCAATAACCGCCATCCGAGGGTTGGCCTTGTCATTGATAAACAGAAATTCACCATCTGTATCGCCATTGGTTTCAGTAATTCCTGGGTGATGGGTATCACCAAAGTTAATGGTTTTACCTTTAATCTTACCTTGAGCAAGAACAGCTTTTGACTCATCATCAAAGCCATAGCCTTGCCACGGTTCAGGTGTAAACACTGCGATATACTTCAAAATACGCATTGATGGAATGCCGTACACCATCACTTGGCCACTTTGCCCGCCCGATGAGAACACAAGGAACTCATCACGCCCACCAGTTGGTGTATAGGTTTTTGCAGCTGCGAGTAAATCTTTCTGCGTCAAGCCACGCGCTTTCATCACATCTTCTAGGCTTCCAGCCCATGCAGATGCGGCCCATCCTGCCAACCCAAGCGAAATCGTCGCGGTCGTCAGAATTTTGGCAAATGATTTCTTCTTCATCATTGCTTCTCCGATTATTTAAGTTAAACGGTGTTTGCGCTGGCTTGGCGATAATTCCCCTCGTCAAACAAAACAAACCCCTGCGCGGTGATTTTTAGCCCGCAGAAACCATCAATCATTGATAATAATCAAGACATGAAAAATTTATATTTGTTATACGCTCGATCATGAAATCACTTCAGTTTCTAGAAAGCTGCTTTAAATGACACGTACAAAAAAAACTATTGCATTTACATGCATGAGCATTGGCATAAGCATTGGCATGAGCATTGGTTTAACATCATTATCCTCGCCCTCGTTTGCAGATAGCAAGCAAACAGCCACCACTCAAACAGTCACCACTGGCGGGCGCTTTATGCTTAAAGATCACACTGGCCGCGTCCGTACAGACCAAGATTTCCAAGGCAAATTTATGTTGCTTTATTTTGGCTACACATATTGCCCAGACATTTGCCCAACCAGCCTTCAAACGATGACCCATGCCTTAGATTTACTCGGTAAAGACGCCGACATCATTCAGCCTGTCTTTATTTCCGTTGACCCCGAGCGCGATACAGTCGCTGTTCTGCGCGATTATGTCGGTGCTTTTCATCCTCGGTTAATTGGTTTAACTGGCAGCCAAGTTGCCATCAATTCAGTGGCAAAAAAGTTTCGCGTTAAGTTTGCTAAAGTCGCAGACGCAGGCGGTATAAATGATGACTACGTGGTCGACCACACATCGTCCGTATTTTTAATGGGCATCGACGGCAAGTTCGTTACCCGTTTCTCACACGCCACAACCGCCAAACAAATGGCGGCAAAGTTGCGTGAATACACCACAAAAATCAAAATCAAATAACCCATGCTCAAAACAACATAGACGGACACGATGCGCGATACATTTGGCTACCAAACAGTAAGCCCTAAACAGCGGCAAGAAAAAATTTCGCACGTCTTTGCTTCAATCGCGCCTCGCTATGATTTGATGAATGACTTGATGAGTTTTGGCATTCACCGCTGGTGGAAAACCCGCTTGGTTCACAAACTAAGAGCATCAAAGAACGCTCTTATTGTCGACCTTGCTGGCGGCACAGGTGATGTCGGTGCGAAAATATATAAATCCAAGGGCACATCTGTCATTATTGTTGATGCCAGCAAAGAAATGGTAGAGGCAGGAAAACAAAAACTCGATTTGCCCTTGCACTGGCTTGTTGCAACGGGCGAGCAGATGCCCTTTGCTGATAATTCAATCGATGTCATCACTTTGTCATTTGGCCTGCGTAACATGACTGATACAGATGCCGTGTTACAAGAAATCAACCGCTGCCTAAAACCTGGTGGCCAATTTTTGTGCCTTGAGTTTTCAACCCCCGTGTTTTGGCTAAAACCATTTTACGACTTTTACTCATGGGCCATTATCCCCCGCCTAGGTGCCTTTGTTGCGCGCGAACCCGCCGCCTATCAATACCTAATTGAGTCTATCCGCAAATTTCCAAACCAATTAGAATTATGCGATCAGTTTACAAAAGCTGGTTTTGGCGATGTAGAATATAGTAATTATTCTTTTGGCATTTGCGCGCTACATCACGGCAAAAAACCACAACACCTAAAAGAGCACCAATTGGAACGCCAATGAGTACAAGCCACGCAATCACCCGACGACCATTTTGGAACTTGTTTGCCATTGGTTGCAGGCCCAAAACCTTAACAATTGCGGCCAGCCCAATTCTAGCGGCAGGCGGATTGGCATTTTATGATCTTGGGTTTATCAACCCGATTATTTTGGGCCTAACACTCATCACAGCACTCGCGATTCAAGCAGGCACCAATTTATATAATGACGCGGCCGACGGCATTTCAGGCAACGACACACCTGCCCGCCTTGGCCCAATGCGTTTAACCGCTATGGGTTATGCAACAGCTGGCGAAGTAAAACGAATGGCGATTTTGTGTTTTGCATTGGCCGCTTGCATAGGCCTATATCTCATCTATTTTGGTGGCTGGCCTGTTTTGTTGGTTGGCCTGTTATCTCTTGCCAGCGGATATGCTTATTCAAACGGGCCATACCCAATTTCACATTCCCCGCTTGGGGAAGTTTTTGTTATTGGGTTCTTTGGTATTATTGCCGTCACGGGTACTTATTACTTGCAAACTGGAACCATCACGACACATGCCATTAGTCTTGGCCTAGCCATCGGTTTTTTTGGTGCAGCAGTTTTAATGGTCAACAACCACCGAGATCGCATTGAAGATGAAAAATCTGGTCGCCGAACACTGGCTATCGTCTCAGGAGACTCCAATTCAAAGCGCCTATTATCATTGTTTCTTGTTTTGCCCTTTATACTCCAAGTCGCAAGTGAACTAAACGCAACTGGCAAGACAAACATGTTACCAATTATTGTTTTTCCATTTGCTGCGTTTTTAATTTATAAGATTTGGAAGTCAAAAACGGGTAACGACCTCAACATGTTACTCATTCAAACAGCTAAGCTACAATTTGCTTTTTCAGTTTTATATGCCGTTGGTGCAATTGGTGTAAAACTGGGATAGCTCTCGCACTTCTGGATTAACGATGATTTTTGCAAAACTCCTGCTACCAGTTGGTTTAGCCTTCATAATGTTTGGCATTGGCCTTACGCTGCATTGGAGCGATTTTACCCGTATTGCAAAACAACCCTTGGCAATCGGCATAGGTCTGTTTTGCCAACTTTTATTATTGCCCATCACCGCGTTTTCACTTTTGCACTTTTTCAAACTTGATCCCATGTTAGCAATCGGCGTGATGATCCTTGCTGCAAGCCCTGGCGGCATCACCTCAAACTTGCTCACTCATCTCGCAAAAGGCGATACGGCGCTGTCCATTTCTTTAACCGCCATTTCCTCACTCGCAGGAATTATCACCATCCCGCTCATTGTCGGGTTTTCATTCACCTGGTTTCAACTCTCTTCAACAGTGATTGATTTGCCCGTCTGGCGGCTAGTGATTGGCATCTTTGTAATTTCCACTTTGCCTGTCATTATTGGTCTTTTGATTAACCAGTCAAAACCAAAGCTTGCCGCAAAAATTGAACGAAAAATTCGCCCCCTGTCCATTGTTATTTTTGCAGGTATCGTCTTGTCAGCGTTTTATAGTGAATGGGGCGCGATGATTGCAAACTTGCCAACAATCGGCGGTTTAATGGTCGCCTTAAACCTCACCATTATGATAGCGGGATTTTTCCTAGCAAAATTTTTAGGCGTAAGCCTTCAGGCCGCAAAAGCCATCAGCCTTGAAGGCGGGTTACAAAACGGTGCAATGGGTATTTTTGTTGCCACAACACTCGCGACAACTTTGGCCCAAAACAATGCTCTTCTCATTCCATCAATCATCTATGCACTCATCATGAATATCAGCGCATTTGTGTTTATCGCTGCTGTCCTTTTCAAACCATCAACATCGATAAATTCGCAATAGCCAATAAGTTTCCAAACAACACTTTGGTTTAAAACATCAAGCGAACCATCACCAAAGATATGGCTGGGAACATGGCCAAAATCACAACGCGTACTAAGTCGCTTATGACAAAAGGGACAACGCCACGATAGGTTTCTGACATTGGAACAGTTTTGGCCATGGAATTAATCACAAACAAGTTCATCCCAACGGGCGGTGTAATCAATCCAACTTCAACCACAATAAGAACCAAGATACCAAACCAAAGCGCAAATTCTTCAGGTGATAATCCAAAATCCATCGCCGCCATCATTGGAAAGAACACAGGGATCGTCAGCAAAATCATTGAAAGCGAATCCATGATGCAGCCAAACACCAAATAACAAAGCAAGACCAAAAACAAAACCAACCACGGGCTATAGCCAGATGCACTGACCCAGCTCACCACTTCTTGGGGCAATTGAGAAAACCCCAAAAACGTATTAAAAACGCTGGCTCCAAGTACGATAAAGAAGATCATACCCGTTGAAACAGCTGTCTCTAGTAAGGCATCTTTGAACGAAGAAAACGTCAGCCCTCCATTAAAGATCGCAATCAAACCAGTGCCTGCCGCACCAATGGCAGCTGCTTCAGTTGGTGTGAAAATACCAACATAAATGCCGCCAATAACTGCGGTAAACACAACCAAAACAGGCCACACATCGCGCAGCGCTTTTAGTCGCTCAGACAGATCAACTTTTTCACGGCTGCCCGCTGAATCTGGTTTCAAGCGAACATAAACTGCAATGGCAATTAAATATCCAATCGCGGCCAATATCCCAGGAATAAACGCTGCAACAAAGAGCTTTGCAATATTTTGTTCTGCCAACACCGCATAAATCACCAGCACCACCGAAGGCGGTATCAAAATACCAAGCGTGCCACCAGCAGCAAGCGCCCCTGTTGAAAGAGAATCAGAATAACCAAAGCGCTTCATCTCAGGCAAAGCAACTTGCCCCATTGTGGCAGCAGTTGCCAAAGACGACCCACAAATAGCACCAAAGCCACCACATGCACCAATAGCGGCCATCGCCACGCCACCTTTAAGATGGCCAAGCCAAGCTTCGGCCGCTTTAAACAAGGCCTTTGACATACCACCACGCGTTGCAAACTGCCCCATCAGCAAAAACAACGGAACGATAGAAAGCGAATAGTTCGAAAAAGTTTCAAATGGCATCGATTTCAATTGCGATAAGATTGGAATCCAAGTGCCATTAATCAAATAATTTCCCACGACGCCACAAATCAACATAGCTAGCCCAATGGGGATTCGCACAAAGATCATCACCATTAAGACGACAAAAACCCAACTCGCAAGCTCGAGGTTGCTTAGACCCAAATCCATTAGTGCGCACCTGTCGTTGGGCGTTCACCTGCGCCAAGCATTTCATTGAGGCTTCGCCAAACCGTGTAAACTGAAACAATAGTGAAAACCGTTCCACCCACTAGGCAAGCGGCATACCCCCACCACAATGGGAATTGGAGAATAAATGTAGTTTCAGTATAGGCATATTTGTCTAGCGTACCCATAACCAATCGCCAAAGAATAATACCTGAAAAAATGCTCAGTATCACATTGCTAACAAATGACAAGAAAGCTAGTTTTCGTGCCGATAGGCGACTAACAAAAAGGTCCACCGTTACATGGCCACGTTTTAATTGGCACCATGGCAAAAACGAAAACACGGCAAACGCCGTACAGACTTCTACAAGTTCAAAGTCTCCGGGCACTGGGCGAAGGCCAGCAAAAATAAATGCTCGCCCTGTAATGCTAACAACGGTTAAAATAATAAGGCTGGTCAGAACAAAGCCGCCAAGCAAAGCCAACCGTCGTGCGAGCGTTTCCACGCCAACCCCAACGCGCATCTCTAATTCTGGTGCAATACCAAATCGCTTTATATGTTCCACCCCAAACCCCTATTTAAAAACAATTTGTTCATTGGTAATAATGGACGATTGAGCATTTAAAGTTTCCACATCAAAACCAGTAAGATGTTTGTATTTACTCGCTTGCTCTTCTAGTGCTTGTTGTGAAATCACTTGATGAATATCTTCAAAATCACCGCCACATTTTTGTTCAACAGTTTCCATGATTTGATCTGGCCCATTGCCGCGATTTGCCAATACAATTTTTGACGTAATCGGGCGGCGTTCGTCTTCATAAGCAGCAAGAGCATCATTGCCTAAACCTTTTGTCAAAAGCTCTCGCACCAATATTCGAGCATCCACAATACCCTGCGTTGCCCCATTTGAGCCAATCGGGTACATTGCATGCGCGCCATCGCCAAGCA
>JAMOMM010000144.1 GCA_027067085.1 Hyphomicrobiales bacterium | reverse complement strand
ACGTATGAAACATTTAAACCACCAAGGACCAACCCTTGGTGGTTTTTTATATTTACTGTTCATTAACCATAAATCGCCACTTTTGCGACATAAAATCGCTTTTTTGACACGAATTCGTCGCGTAATCGGCATGCTTTTATAACACAATACTCTTGGGACGGTACAATTGTGCGGTCACCAGAGAAACGTCTGGTGGCTCCAACTTATCGTGGATTTTTCACGCTAAGTTGTTTTAGAGAGGGACACCAATGTATCATTTAAACAAACGGCTATTCTTATTTATTTTATCTTTGATGATTGTTTCAATTGTCAAAATCGCGCCTTCGGCTCAGGCCCGCGAAGTCAACATCACCCCAAATCTTCCATACTTGGATTTAACGCTTTCAGGCAAACCAGTTCGTATTGAACGTAACCAAAACACCAAGCATCGCTTAACCAACGGTTTTGCCAAAACCTCACGTGCTTGCCCGCCATTTTGTGTTCATCCAATGACCGCCGGTCAAGGCGTGCAAACCGTTGGCGAAATTGAACTCATTCGGTTCATGAAATCCAGCGTCGAGAAGCGTCGCGGACTGTTAATCGATGCCCGCATTCCATCGTTCTATAAAAAGAGCACTATTCCCGGCGCAGTCAACATTCCATTCAACTTATTCTCGCGCACTGGCAACCCTTATTTCGAACGCATTTTGGCTGTCATGGGTGCCACCAAAACCGCCAGCGGTGGTTGGGACTACTCAAAATCAATGGCTCTTATGTTGTTTTGCAACGGACCTTGGTGTGACCAATCTCCACGCGCCATTAAAAATCTACTCGCTGCTGGTTACCCACCAAACCGCTTGTTTTATTATCGCGGCGGCATGCAAAACTGGCAAGCTTTGGGTTTTAACACCACAAAACCATAATCAAATACAAGTCGCGTAAAAGCCGCGCGCGCTTCAACTTCTACCAACTTTTTAGGGACGGCCATCCTTTTAGTTAGTCGTATGCAGGAGTAACTCATGACACACCAGCCAGCACCAGATGCGCCCACACATGGTATAGAAACGCAAAATAAATCAGTTCCAGATCAATCAGTGACCGATTACATTTCAACGTATCACGAACTAGAACAACGCAAAAACCCGCCAAAGCCACAAAAGCCAGCGCCTGAAAAGCGCGTATCGATCAAAGAACTTTTTGTGGCAAATAAACTTTTTCTTGCCGTTGGCGGTTTAGTACCTTTAGTTTTTTTCGGTTCAATGATTGCCACGCAAGTCTTGGCAACAGATTCATTTCCCCCACCTCAAAGTATGCCAACTTCTATGTCACAAACCCAAGCAACAACCAACCCATTGTCGCTCTCAACCGTGGTAAAAGTTGCAAATGCATCAAGTGCTGCAATTCCAGGCGCCTATGCATCGGCAAACCAACTGCTGCCTAAAAAAGCAACAGGCAAGGGCGAAACCATCATTTCCCAAAAGTCTACCACCTCAACAAACCCCTACAAACTCCAGCCACCAAAAGCGGTTTCACCAGCTCAAATAAACGCGCCCAAAAAGCAACGCGTCACACCCATGGCACTACCGCCCGTAGTTTCACCACCAACAGCTTTGCCACCAAAACAATCACCTTCTGTACCAGTGCAAAAATCTGTTTCAAATCCAGCACCAGATCAAGCCCTGAAAGAATTGACCAATAATGTGGTTTCAACTTTGCAAAGATTAAAACAGCAAGAAGCAAATCCAACTGCAGCAGTGCCCAATACCGATAATTTGCGCCAAGCTATTTCCGCTCTCGTTGCAAGCGCCACATCAAAAGGTAAATCGAGCGCTTATGTTCAATCACTCATCGATGATGCCCTTGCAGGTCGAAACGCCATTCCAACCGCCCTTGCAAATGCTGATGGAAAATTGGATACCCAACTATTGCTCTCGTCTGTTTTGCCAAAGAAAAACCTTGCCAGCATCGGCAATACGCAAGCCAGCTACCTCAGCGCCCTTGAAAGCGAAAGCAACGCACTCACCCAAAAGAAACAAGCCAAAACTGCACCTGCAAGAAAGAGGCGCTATATTATTGTCAAACAAGGTGACAATCTCAGCCGAATTGCCAAGCGGGTTTATGGAGACCCATTAGCCTACGTTCGCATTTATCGCGCCAATCAAACCCTCCTCATCAATGCCAACACATTGACGATAGGCATGCGATTAAGGGTGCCACGCTAACCCCTTTGCTAGAGCATTTCATGTTTTGTTTGAATCACAAACACTGCATGAAATGCAAGACTATCAATACCTTAAGTAGGTCGTTCTGGTTCAATGTAAACCAGAACGACTCTAGAGTGTCTCGCGTTTGAATAGGTGCAAATATTTACCTGTAGGAATGAGGCAGGGCTTGTTAGGCAAGCCCGTTCATTCTGGCAAAATGAATTCAATTCAACGCAACACACTCTACTCAATTGTTGAAACAGCCAGTGGTGCGTGATATATCGCCCTACTGGCCAATCAACAATTTTCGGTAGCAAGCAAGCTCTATGGAACAACAAACACCTCCCACTCAGTTATCTAGTGTCTTATTCGATATTGATGGCACCTTGGCCGACATCGCTCACCGCAGAGAGTTCCTCGCCGGACAGAACCCTGATTGGCGCTCGTTTAACGACCATATGGGGCAAGACACACCCAACACGGCAGTGGTTGATCTTTATATGGCTTTATGGACCAGCGGTGCCTATGAATTGATTTTAGTAACAGGTCGCAACGAACGCTTTCGTGAAGTCACCGAACAATGGCTTGCATGGAACGAAATTCCCTTTGGCCGCCTCATCATGCGGGGCGACGAAGACAACCGCGCCGATCACAAAATCAAACAAGACATTTTAAACAACCTCCTAGCCGAAGGAAAAACCATCGCCTTCACCGTCGATGACCGCCAACAAGTCGTCAACATGTGGCGCAAAAATGGTATCACTTGCCTGCAATGCGATGTTGGGGGTTTTTAAACGTGGTCCAAACACCCCGAAATTTTGGCTTCTCATGTGATTCGGCATTCAAAACCATTATCCTTGATGAGGTATCGCTCATGCATACTCCATGAAAACCACACTGTACTTTAAACAAAACAGCGT
>JAMOMM010000143.1 GCA_027067085.1 Hyphomicrobiales bacterium | reverse complement strand
GGTCAATTTTTCTCACCAGAAACCAATTTGCGAACGGATGAATTTGGCGGCTCCATCGAAAACCGTGTCAGATTTGCTTTATTGGTGCACGAAGAAATTCGCAAGCAAGTTGGCGACAAGCTTGTTATCGGCATGCGCTTATCAATTGAAGAGGGCCGTGGCGGGCTCACTTTCGAAGATGCTTTGGCAATCTGTAAGATATTAGAACGCGAAGGTGCTGTTGATTTTTTCAATTGCATTATGGGCCGCATGGATACAGAAATTGCGCTGGCTGAGGAAAATATGCCAGGCATGTCTCGTCCGCTGGCACCTTATCTCAACAAAATTGGAGAGTTTCGCAGCCATGTCGGCTTACCCGTATTTCACGCCGCGCGAATTAATGATGTGGCAACAGCTCGCCATGCTATTCGTGATGGTGCGTTGGATATGGTGGCAATGACGCGGGCCCATTTTGCCGATCCAAATATTGTCAGCAAAATTCAATCTGGTAACGAGGATAGAATTCGCCCGTGCATTGGGGCATCTCACTGCATGTATATCAAACCCCACTGCATTCATAACCCTGCAACAGGACGCGAAACTGATCTGCCGCAGGTTATTGAACCGTCCTCAAATGCGGGTCAAAAAATTGTCGTTATTGGCGGTGGTCCAGCTGGACTTGAAGCGGCAAGAGTGAGCGCCGAACGCGGTCATGAGGTCGTTTTGTTTGAAGCTGCCTCACATCTTGGCGGGCAAATATTATTAGCGGCCAAAGCCAGCTGGCGACAAGATTTAATCGCCATCGTTGATTGGCGTGTTGCTGAGTTGGAACATCTTGGCGTTGACATCCGCATGAACACTTATACCGATGAAGGTGATGTGATGGCGCAGAACCCTGATGTCGTTTTTGTGGCGACAGGTGGAGTTCCCAACGATCTGGAGTTTGAGGGGGGAGGGTTGTGTCATTCGGTCTGGGAAATGTTATCTGGCGAAATCGCGGCCAAAGCCTCGGTGCTGGTTATCGATGAAACGGGTAGACATGATGCGGTTTCTTGCGCCGATCATTTAGCAGGCCTTGGTAGTAACGTCACCTTGGCAACAACAGATGATCGTGTCGCTGTTGAGATGGGGTATGCAGAACGCGCTGTATCACGCAAACGGCTTTACGAACGAGACGTGAAAATGCTTTGCGATGTAAACGTTGTTTCGGTCCATCAAGTTGACAACAAACTTTGTGCTAAACTGGTCAATCAACTAACGGGAAAAATCACGAGCATAACCACAGATCAGGTGGTCGTAGAAACAGGCACTCAAACAATTGACGATGTATATCATGGCTTACGCAAAGGCTCATTAAATGATGGCGTAACCAATATTGATGACCTCTTGGCAGGAAGATGCCAACGCACTGACGGGGTAAATGGCTACACTCTCCACCTGATTGGAGACGCCGTCACCAGCCGCTCAATCCACGCCGCCATACTCGACGCATACCGCCTTGCCGTTCGCATTTGATGGGTGAGTGGTTGGGTCAGATATTCACGCAATTTACCCAGAGTTCATAATTGCCTAAGAAAGTTTACGATTTAATATTGTGTGTTTCACGAGAAAATTAAATTAAAATTTAATGGGGAAGTAAGGCTGAACTATTGATTTAAAAAGGTTTATTCATTTGATGTTCATTTAAAAGTTGATATTTTAGTTTCCTACAAGATTCTAATGACTCAATAAGAAGGTTTCAAATGAATACAAAAATCAAACTGGCTCTCTTAGCTGCTACAGCCGCATTTTTATCAGTACCCGTTGCAGATGCTGCAGGCACAAAACAAATAAACTCTCGGCGTAAAGTGCGGGGGCGGCGAGGTAATTGGTCCTCAGCTCCTCGCCAAGTACACCGAACAGGAAAACGAACAGACCCGCGTAAAGGCAAAAGAACTGTAAAAAGGACAGGGGAAAGAAAAGGTCACATCAAATCTGATGTAGGCGGTAACGGCGGTAGTCGTGATTGATTTATGAAAAATCAAACCTGCATTGTCGCAGATTATACCTTTCCAGCAGCGGTAATGATACCCCATTGCCGCTGTGATTTGATTGAGCTTCTTGAGAATATTGCCAAAGCTGTTTCATTTCATTGCGGTGTTATATTACTCAGTGAAGACGCTGGCTATACTAAAAAATTTATTGAAACCACAGATCATCCAGATCATTTTTCAATTGTTACGGCCCCTTATGACACCCCTTGGATACGTGATCGCTCACCAGTGGCGGTAAAATGTGGCAATAATATACGCTGGTTAAATCCAATAGTTGAAAAAATGGGGCGACCTAATGATGATGTTTTATTCAAGCTAATTAGCGCGAGTAATAATGATTGCGTTCCTTTGGGAGTGTTGCCACAGGGCAATATGGTTGCTGGTCAAGGTGGTTTGATGTTGGTGACTCTAGATATTCTAAAGGCAAATCATCTTACCTATAAAAACTTAAAGCAATACAATCAAAACTTAGGCGTATCCAATTGGTTGGTCTTTACAGGGTTTGCTAAAGAAACCACGGGACATGCCGATGTTCATGTTCGGGTACTTGCAAAACATCTTTATGCTGTTGCTTGGAATCAATCTGTAAAGCAAGATCGCCAACGGATGCAGCGTTTAATAGAAATGTTGCTAAGACATGATGAAAAGGCAGAAATTATAAAAATCCCAATTCGTAGCCGCGGTCATAAATACGCTTCATTAGTTAACTGGATTCAACTTGGCAAAAATATCATTGTTCCTCAATTCGATGAAACACCACGAAGCGATAGGGAACAAACAAAAAAACTTTTGAACGAACATGGTTTTGAAGTTGAATTTATTTATTCGCCGACATCCCATTTAGGCGGCTCACTTCATTGTTTGACAGCATCGATTTTCGTTTGAAAGAATAAAACCTCAACCGTTTTTCCACCACTCACTCGGCTTTACCCGATCAGCTCTGGTCGACCTGTCATCCCACCACAGTGCCCACTTCCTAAACCGCGATTGCGCCACTTTCAAAAACAACCTGTCTTGCCAATTATCGCCCTTGCGATTAAATGGGCAGACGCGCATGCAGATGGCGCAATCGGTGCCGATGGCGGCCCAATAGCCAAAGCATTTT
>JAMOMM010000142.1 GCA_027067085.1 Hyphomicrobiales bacterium | reverse complement strand
ATCGAGAAAGCCCCCGTTGAAAACCTAATGTATATAAAACTTTCAGGCGGTATTCCTCCAGGTGGTATAACAACTTCAAAGAACCTTTCTGTGCTTATGGAAAAAACCAGCGCTGGGATGGTTGAATTATTAGGTCGCTACCAATCGGCCGATCACGGCTATTTGGCTGCATCAGCACCAGCGCGACCTGAATTTGATCGTGAGTATGGGTATTTATCAAGGTGGCGCGAGTGGGCCCATTTGTATGAAAACACGGTGAACAAATGAGCGCAAAAGTAAGCAAAGCAAGCCAAGACCAGTCGCGCGCATCCAACCCCGATGTCTCAGCATTTGTTTCTGCTAATGCCGGGTCAGGTAAAACCCACGTTCTGGTCAATCGCGTTATCCGATTGATGCTGAACGGCACCGCACCAGAAAAGATTTTGTGCCTAACTTATACCAAGGCGGCGGCAGCTGAAATGTCTAACCGCCTTTACAAACGGTTGGCTGAATGGATTCCACTTAATGATGACGAATTAATTGAAAAAATCCACGAGAACACGGGCCATGTAAAATTTGAAAAGAAACAACTTGCCGAACCTCGCCGATTGTTTGCAAAAGCCTTGGAGACACCAGGCGGTTTAAAAATTCAGACCATTCATGCCTTTTGCGAACAATTGTTACATCGGTTCCCCATTGAGGCTGGTGTTACCGCAGACTTTCAAGTGATGGATGATCGCCAAGGTGGTGAATTGATGGCGCGGGTCAAAAATTCATTCTTTAACGATGTTCTTGCCTCGAACAATAAGCAAAGCGCAAACCTTGCGGAAATCGTGAAATATGCAGCAGGGCAATCTGGTTTTGATGGCTTGTTGCAAACGCTGTTAAACAAACGCGATGAAATGCGGGTAGTTTACGCGGATTTAGATATCGCTAAACTGCGGCTTGCCAGCGCCCTTAATGTGCCCGTCGAAATCACTATTGCCGATGTTTATGCCAACGCAAAACAAATTATTGAGCCGTCTACCTATACTCATGCTAGAGACATCCTTGCTGCCAGAACCACCAAAACCGATAAAAACCAGGCAGCTCTCATTGGCCAAATTCTTAGTTTGGATGCTGGTCCACAAGTCTTTTCACTTTTACAGACACTCTTTTTAAAAGCAAATAAGCAACCCAAATCTGACAAAGCCCTTTGCACGGCCAATTGCGGCAAAGACAATCCAGACGTTTTGGCCTTGCTGCAAGACGGTATGGCACGTTTCATTAGCCTTTATGAAAAAGCCAATTGCATAACTGTTTTAAATGCCTCTATGGCATTGTTTGAAGCTGGACGTGCAATCACACAATTGTATGATGCTGAGAAGAACCGCCACGGCTTAAACGACTATAGCGACTTGATTTCAAAAGTGCTGGCCATGTTTTCTAGCATGGAGAGCGCAGCGTGGGTTTTGTACAAACTGGACGGCGGGCTCGACCATATTCTAGTCGATGAAGCCCAAGACACCAGTCCGGCCCAATGGGAAATAATCCAATTCTTAGCTGATGACTTTTTTACAGGTGCTGCCGTTCGACCAAATTTATTACGGACAATTTTTGCCGTGGGTGATCGCAAGCAATCTATCTATAGCTTTCAAGGAGCCGTACCAAAATCTTTTGATGAAAAGGGGACATATTTTAGAAACCTGATCGAACAAAATGGTGAGACTTTTGAACCCGTCAACTTTGATGTCTCTTTTCGTTCAAGCGATGTTATTCTCCAAACTGTTGACAACGTTTTTGGCCAGGAAACAGCTGCACGCGGTGTTGATGAAACCGTCCATGAAGGCGTTCGCCAAGATGCCCTTGGGATTGTCGAAGTTTGGCCCGTCATTGAAAAACAGCCGTCTGAAAAATTATCAATTTGGGCAGGGCAAATTGATGATGAGACCGACCAATCAACAAGACTAATTCTAGCCCGTAAGATCGCACAAAAAATTCGCCAGTGGCTAGATCAAAAACTGGTTTTAACGAGTAAGAAAAGACCAATTCAACCTGGTGACATTCTAATTTTGTTGCGCAATAGAACCCAACTTATGGATGGGTTGGTTCGCGCTTTAAAACTAGAAGACATTCCTGTTGCAGGCGTTGACCGTCTCGAGCTCACTAGCCATATTGCCATCGAAGACCTAACGGCCCTTGCTCGGTTTTGTTTGTTGCCACAAGATGATTTAAACTTTGCTGGATTGCTCAAGTCTTCCCTTTTGAGTCGTGATGATGGGACACCGTTGGACGACAATGACCTTTTGATTTTGACTGAGAATTTACGTGACCGTTGTTTATGGTCTCAGATTCAACGACTTGCAAACGCAGGAAAACCTTATTCCGACGCGGTCACCTTGTTAACAAAGTGGCGGGCACATTCGCAAACATTGCTGCCATTTGAGTTTTTCAGTAGCATTTTAAATGCCGATAATACCAGCAAAAAAATCTTTACCCGCCTTGGCGAAGAAGCAGGCGAGCCCATTGATGCGTTTTTGTTGATGGCACAAGAGTACGAAAAAACCAATGTCACGACGTTGCAAGGTTTCCTTTCGTGGTTGGAGCGCGGTGATAGCGAAATCAAGCGCGAGATGGAACAACAAGCTGGCGAAGTTCGTATTATGACTATTCATGGTGCCAAAGGCTTGGAAGCTGATATTGTCATTATGCCCGATACTTATGATGTTCCCAATACCGCCAGAATGCCATCTCTTGTAACCGTAACCGAAAATACGCAAATGTGGCGGCTACGGTCTGATTTTTCAACAAACCTCACCGAACAACTTAAACAAGAATACCTGTTAGAAGCACAAGAAGAGCACAACAGACTTTTATATGTCGCCATGACGCGCGCCTGTGAAAGGCTTTATATTGGCGCGGCCCAGACAGGCAAAAACTTACCAGAAAATAGCTGGTACAACTTAATTTCAAACGTCGTATGCAACGATGAAAACCAATTTAACGATGATGTTTTCGACCATGTTTGGCGGCTTGGTGAAACACCTCAAAACCTCAGTAGTGCCTCTCGTGATTCAAACCTTATTGCGGTTAGTAAGCCCCCTTTGCCAAAGTGGGTCGGGCAAAAACCAAAATGGCAAAAACCGACACGCAAGTGGCTGGCACCATCATCTTTGAGTAGCCCAGCTGATGAGGATTTTGAGCTTCATTTAGCACCACTTACTGACACACAAGAAAACCGATTTTTGCGCGGTAACCTTATTCACAAATTGTTAGAGTACTTACCCAATGTACAGCGCGATAGGCGCCAAATGGCGCAAGCCTATTTAGATAAACACGGCCAAGCCTTATCTACTAAAGATCGAGACGATACTTTAAACGAAGTAATGGCCTTATTAGAGGACCCACAATTTCAGGATATATTCTCTGCTGAAGGCTTATCAGAAGTGCCAATTGTGGCAAATATTACCTTGCCCATTGATGAAAGCCTGCAAACTGGGTCCGCGGGGGAAAGCTATGTATTGAACGGTCAAATTGATCGTTTACTCATTGATGATGAGCGGGTTTTGATTTTGGATTATAAGACCAACAGGCCGCCACCAGAAAGCATTTCGCACATAAATCAACAATATATCCGCCAATTAGCAATGTATGAAATGGCCATGCGCCAGATATATCCCAATCACACAATTAAAACAGGATTGTTGTGGACACACACCGCAACACTGATGGAGGTGCCCCAATCTCAACTGATTGACGCATTTTCAACTAAAGTTGACCTTGGCACCTTGACCAAATCACTCTGAATACCTATTTTCTGATTGAAAGAAAAGGCCGCTGTCACGCGTGCTTTGGTAACTTACAATTAGAAAAGAGATTATTATGGCGACAAAACCTGTGTCAGACGCAAGCTTTGAAGAAGAAGTCCTAAAATCTGACGGCCCTGTGGTTGTTGATTTTTGGGCCGAATGGTGTGGCCCATGCAAAATGATTGGCCCGTCACTTGAAGAAATTTCTGAAGAAATGGGCGAGAAAGTTAAAGTTGTAAAAATTAACATTGACGAAAACCCTTCTACCCCATCTAAATTTGGTGTGCGCGGCATTCCCACTTTGATGGTTTTCAAAGATGGTGAAGTAAAAGCAACCCAAGTTGGCGCCAACCCTAAGGGTAAAATCGCCGAATGGATTGAAGCTTCTATTTAGGCTTCCAGTAAGTAACACTTGAGCAAAGCAAGTTCAAATTAGAAGGCCGTTTAATAGCGGCCTTTTTTATTTGTCAATTTTTGCACAGACCTATTTCTCTACCCAAACTCGCACACAAGAGATTACAGAGAGAGATCAAAGTGTAGCGATGCCACTGTCAAAGAACGAGCAACTGGTTTTCAATTTTTTACCGCAAAAAATACCACGGTCTTTACGGCAAAACTGTTCCAAGAATACGCCGCCATACGGGATTGGCAAAATCAGCAACTATTTTGGATAGTATGGGCAGCACAGAACTTGCCGCGAATTTTTCCCGCATCCCGCAAGCAGAAGAAAAGCTTAGAAACGACAATGTGAAAGGTGCTCAAGCCGCATACAACAATCACCACGACGTTGGACACCAAGTTCAAGATCAGTGGTGTTGCCGAATTATATTTGTATTCTACATGATGCAAAGTCCAACAACTCAAGTCATGGCGATAGTAAGTTGGGCCAGATTGGGCAGAACTTGAAGTCACATGCAGACTCGGCAACAATAATGAAAATAACATATGCGCCACAAAAAATCATTGCACCAACGGCAGGTCCCTCGTTTGCACCCCATCAATCATCAACTTTGCAAGGCCAGGAAAAAAATAACTTTAACAATCACCACACCAGAAACCAAATAAGTCAAGTTACGTGCGATAACATTGACCAAGGTAATGGCGGATAAAGTACTCGAACATTACAACGGTAGTTACGCTTTAACCATTGTATTTCAGATAGAAAAGAAAAATAAAAGCGCAAGTAATTAATAAAATTAAAAAAACCGACCACCTTATATATTCAGGCTCTTCGCCATGTGCCTTTACCACCACTATTAAATTACAATGTTTACCGTGACCTTTGAAACGAACAATTTTTTGATGCCGCACCGACAACAACTCCATTAAACTCAGAAATATAAACGTGATAGAAAACGATACAACAGTAGCAAAAATGGCTCCGAAAAAAGTAGGCGGTCGATAGTGTAAGGTTGCTGAAACCGTCAACACTGCTATGCTAGCCAAGGCAAATAGTTCAGCAAACCCAACCCCTCGATTACGCGACAGTACCAGTTGGTTAATTAGTAGACGAGCCTGTACTGGCCTTTTTTTGGTTGGAGCATCAATGAAATCAAGGAGCTGCCAATAAGCCTTTTGTAACTGATTTACACTATCTGCCGTGACCAACTTGGTAAAATCGGTTCGAAGGCTTTCTGCTTTGAATTTGGACTTAGATTTCCTGAGAATCAAACTAAACAACTCTTCCCACAGTTGCAAAATCAGTCGACCCTCCTCATCATTTCGTTGAGCTGCCCGTTCAAGTAAGAATGCAACGATCACCACATAAAAAATTGAAAGTGACGATATTATCGCAAACAAATTTCTTCCTCCATCCCCTGGTATGAAGAAGCATAATGTCCCAAAAACTAGAAAAGCAAAAACACCCCCTGAGAATGCATGTCCTTTTTCAGCTGGAAAATTGAGAAAGAGATTCGATGAAATTACTAAAATTGCACCTAACACTTCAGAAGTTGATATCTCATCGATATGAAAAACAGTGAGGAAAAAAATTGTTAACACAGGAGAGAAAAACCATACTAATGCGTCACTTGCCTGATTGGACATAAGATAGCCAATAGAAAATAAAATGCTGGAAAAAAACAATAATACTCCTACAAAAAAAATTCCTGCTATCTGGGTGCGTTCAAATAAAAGGTCTGTCACATCCAAGCCCATTACCAATAATACTACCACTAAAATTGGGAGTTTGAATGCATGCAGTACCAGCTGTACATCAAAAAAACTTAAATCACTTTCACAATCACAACGTTCAACAAACCTGCTTTTTGCCAGTGTCGCAATACACATTGCAACCATACTCGCTAGCGCAATTAAAAAATCCCTATCAAAACCAAAACCTACCTGCGTTAAATCGGCAAAACTTTTAGAATCAGTTACAATTATAGCAACACCAAAGAACGATATAGTTGCAAAAACAAAATTGCGCATACTAATTTTTTTCATAGGAGCCAAGCGGACAAATGGTAAGCCCAATACCACTAAAATAGGCCATGTTTCAAGAATCAATACCACAGATATTTTATCTGACGAGGCTAAAGCTTTCATCATTAAATATAAGCTGAGAACAATAGAAACGGAATTGAGAACATTTAAACAAAAATCTTTCCAGTTTAACAACCTCAAAAAACTTGCCTTGCGCGAACGAAAGCGAAAAATAACAACAATTGTTGAAAAAGTTGCCAGCAAGAAATATATCAAAATAGAAAACTGAAGGCTTTTATCAGGTAGATTACCGAAGACTACAAATAACGGAACAAGTGAGTATAAGACTGCAGAAGAAAAGTACACGCCCAACGACCCAAAAGTATTTTTATTTATCAGCATTGATTCACCTTAATCTGAATAACATCCGTCTTAATCAAGCTTTGATTTGAGACGGATACTATTGCTACACTATATTGAGTTTTGTAATAAAAGACCAAGTGCATTGCCATGGCCAATGCTATTTTTTTGCCAAAAAGGATTATTTGAGCAATCAAACGAATGAAGTTCACGCTCGTAAGTTCAAGCATTTTTTTATTAAAGTGATCGAACTCTACACCAAAACCTTGTTTACCAAGTAGAATTTACAGCACTTATTGAAAATGCTATTAATCAACGTAGTATTTATCGAAGGTGATGAATGAAGTGAAACGTATAGTAAATTCATCCATATCTCACCCGAGTCGTATGCGTGATATGGATGGATTTGGTGCGAAACCGTCAAATAGGAAAATTAGAAACTCGCTTTTCACAAAAAATGTAAGTGACAATCATTATTTTAACGATTTCACCGCTCACTTAATCAAGTTGGAACAAAAACATTTGCTGTTGATTGTGTAGCAGCGTTTTTATCGCAAAATGCTGCTTGTGAAGTTTTCATCAGTTATGTGTAGAGCCGTTTTCACAAGTACGCACTCTTCCAACCTCTGGTGTTGTTTCAGCACTCACCTAAAATGCTGAAAAAACCATTCTTTCCTCTTCTGGAAATCTCCATGCTAAAACCTATTTCACAAAATGTTACACATGTTTTAGCGATGCCGGCAATTATCAATTGCAAGCAACGGAAATTACTGCGTATTTTCAACAGATTAGCATCATAACAAAAAATAGAATGGCGGAGAGAGGGGGATTCGAACCCCCGAGACGGTTTCCCGCCTACACGCTTTCCAAGCGTGCGCCTTCAGCCACTCGGCCACCTCTCCTAAAGTCCCTTTTCATAAAGAACAAGACCTTGGAGTTTGAAATAGCCTATCAGGCCAGCCCTTGCAAGCCCTACAATCGGGCCGAAAAATTTAAGGTATTAGGTTTTATCAGTTACCTGAAAGCGCCATGCGGATTAACTTAATCACAAGCACAATTGGTAGCCATGCATGCCAAAGCAGGTCAAACATATCAAGCGGTTTCACCAAGGTGCCATTTATCAACATTCTGGTTTTCTCGACCAAATGTGGTTCTGGGAAGAATGGGGCTAACCCCAATACCAGTGCACCTACGACCAAGTACATCAATGGTATTTTATCAAGAAAGGCCATGCCCAAATCCTTTTTAGATATCCAAGATCATTCATTTTCGCCCAAAATCAGTTAAAAAATACGGGCAATTACTATTTGAAAATTTGTTGTAGCACTTGCATACTGTGTTTTGAAAAGTGGCAATTGCGCGCAACTAAACAAGGTCTCATGACAATGTGGAAAACACAAAAAACCACCCTACCAAATTTAGAAACTTCTTTGCCTGGTAGAGCCACCCAAATTGACCCTGGTGAAAACCATTTTGTTAGCGGGCGGCCCTTAAAAGGGCCATATCCAGATGGATGCGAAATTGCCTATTTTGCCCTTGGTTGCTATTGGGGAGCTGAACGCGCCTTTTGGGAAATTGATGGAGTTTGGGTCACCGCAGTTGGCAACATTGCTGGATATACTGCCAATCCAACCTATGAGGAAGTTTGCACTGGCAAAACGGGCCATGCTGAGTGTGTCATGGTTGTATATGATAAGAATGTCGTTACCTATGACAAACTGCTTGGAATGTTTTGGCAATCTCACAACCCCACACAAGGGATGCGCCAAGGCAATGATGTTGGAACACAATACCGTTCTGGCGCGTACTGGACGAACCTAGAACAAAAACACGCAGCAACCGCGTCAAAACAACGTTATCAAAAAGCGTTATTAAAGAAAAATTTGGGCGAAATTACAACTGAAATCAAGCAAGCTGGTGAGTTTTTCTTTGCGGAAATCCATCATCAGCAATATTTAGCCAAAAACCCTTCGGGATATTGCAGCCTTAATGGCACTGGAGTTTTACTTCCAGACAGTCAATAGCTCTGAACCCGATCATGCCGCATTTGATGTGGGCGTGACAGGCTCGGTTAGTAAGGCATATAAACCGTTTTTGTTTTCAGTCCCACGCAGCTTTTGAACGGTTTTATTATCACGCAAAAGCCGTGAAATTCGCGCCAAAGCTTTGAGATGATCGGCGCCTGCATTTTCTGGTGCCAGCAACAAAAATACTAAATCAATGGGCTCACCATCAACCGAATCATAATTGATTGGTTTCGACAACCGTGCAAACAATCCATAAACCCGATCCAGCTGAGGAAACTTGACGTGTGGAATAGCGATCCCGCGACCTAGACCTGTTGAACCAAGTTTTTCTCGCTGCAACAATGCTTCAAAAATTTGACGCGAATCCAAGCCAGTAATCTTGCTGGAAAACTTGGCCAATTCTTGTAACAACTGCTTTTTACTCGCCGCTTTTACATCGCAAAACACGGCATCATTATCTAAAATATCAGATAAATGCATAACTTTTTCGGTCCTTTAAAACTGACCTATATCGTTTAATTTACGTCTTATATCTACAATGAATGGCGGTTTAACCAACGCTCTTATTACTTGGGTCAATCCACCCAATATTATCATCATCTCTCTTATAGACGATGTTAATCTGATCGTTCTTATCGTTTTTAAATAGCACAAAACTCGCGTCAGATAAATCCATTTTCATCGCGGCTTCACCAACACTCAAATGAGGAATTTGGTGAACAGATTCTGCAATGATAATAGGGTTTTCAGGCTCTTCTTCGGTTTGAGAAGCCATGTCTGCAGACAAAACATAATTTTTTGCCTCGACCCGTTCAATAGGATTTTTACGATCGCGGTGGTGATTTCTCAAACGACGTTTGTAACGGCGCAGACGCTTTTCTAAGTGCTCAAGACTTTGGTCAAAGCTAGAATAAGCATCGCCCGCCTCACCTTTTGCATGAAGGGTCAGGCCTGTCGAAAGGTGCAAAATGCACTCAGATCTGAAAGAAGAATTTTGCTTTTCAATTGTAACATGAGCCGAAGTTGCGCGGTCGTAATATTTTTCGACGTGGCTGGATAGCTTGCCTTCGATATGCTCACGAATTGCTGTGCCAATATCAATGTTCTTACCGGTGATAAGTACTTGCATAGATTTTAAGACTTCCATAAGGCTGGCATCGTTGAAACGCGCCATGTTAGCTTGACTGGTTTTCGGGATTAAGATGGCTCACTTCGCCTACTATCGAAATTGAAAACCGTAGGGTTAGTATAACGCCATTTGATTGCGGGCGGCAACCTAGTTGGTGTTGTTTATTGAGTCAATAGTTTATATTTAGGCGAGAACTACCTCAAAAAAATCACAAAACCCGCACAAATCTGGGCCTCAATAAAGTTTGTCTAAAATACTTCACAAATCATTGTTTAGCAGGGCTTTGAGGTGGATAACCGAATCGGTCAAAATAGTTTGGTTTAATATTTGAAATAGGCAACAGAACCAAAACGTCAGTCGTGCCGAATTGATAATCAACAACGGCTTCATCTCCAATATAGGCCCCAATTCTAAGATAACTTCGAATGAGCGGTGGCAACATTAAACGTGCCTTACGGCTGTCTTGGGCTGTGAGGTTTTGAGCCGTTATCCGCAAAAGTTCTTGAGTTGGTTGCGCGGACACCATCCAATCTGAAGGTGGCTGATGGTTTGTCGCTAAGTAGCTTAACGGCAATTTGAGTTTTTTTGGGTCTGTTCCCACAATACTTGCACAACCCATCAAAACATCAACGTTATGCTCTCGCACATAATTCCAAATCTCCTGCCACAGTAACTCCAGCACAGGTTTGGTTCTGAACTGTTCGGCAACACAGGATCTGCCAAGCTCTAAAAACGACAAATTTTCCTTTGCCGCAAGTAGCGGTGCTACATCAAACTCAGTTTGAGAATAAAAGCCAAAATTTTGCTGGGCTACTTGCTGGGGTAATAACCGGTAGGTGCCAACCAGTTCACCGTCAATTACTTGTACCGATGACAGCATCGATGATGGACCAGTATAAACGACCAAGATATGCTCACAAATTTCATCAAACTTATCGATGTCTCGACCAGTAAGCGATACGCGTTTATTGGGCTTTGCAGAAAGCTCTTGATAAAAAACGTCAAAACGTAAGCGTTGTGCTGCCTCTATCTCTGCTTTGTTTGTCGCTAACCGTGCAACGAAATTGGACTTTTTCAGCGCATTCATAATGAGCTGTTTAGTGGAAGGAAGCCGCCCCGTCTAGGGCGTTTCATGTGTTGATTGAATGGCAAATTCGCCATGAAACGCAATGATTTCAATCCCTTAAATAGATTTCTTACAATCAATATAAACCAGAGCGATCCTAGGCAGCGTGCTTAGCTGACACTAACCCAGCCATGCACTCTTCTAAATCGTGTTGGTCGAAAGGCTTGGCCAAATAGCCATCCATGCCTGCTTCTTTGCAAATTTTGCGGTCTTCTTTCCGCGCATTTGCAGTTAAGGCCAAAATTGGAATACGCCCTGTTTGTTTGTTTTCAAGAGCGCGGATATTCTTTGTTGCTTCAAGACCGTTGAGTTTTGGCATAAAAACATCCATCAAAATCAAATCGGGCAAAATCAAATCGGGCAAAATCAAATCAGGCAACGCCCCTGCAGTTTTCTTGTCAATTATATCCGCAATATGTTTAACCGCATCAACCCCATTTACAACGTGAGTGATCGTATGGCCAGATTTTGAAAGCATCGCCATCGCCAGACGAGCATTGATTGGATTGTCTTCGGCGAGCAAAATCGACAATTTTTTAGCGGCTAAGGGTTTTGCTTGTTTTACTTTTTCTCGCAAAGACTGTACCGCACTGTCAATTATTGGGCTTTGACTTGGAGATAAAATTTGGCGAACAAGCGTATTTCTGCGAATTGGTTTTACTAGAAACCCAACATTCTCGTGGGCCAAAATACTTCGAAAATACCTTCGGTGCTCAGGTTGTAAGACCAACCATAAATGACTTTTAGGCGCATAAATGCGTAGAGCTTTCAACCATTTTTCGATTACCTTTTGATCATTGCACTCAAGCAAAATTTGCTCTGGGACTTTTTCAACACTCGACCAGCTTTTAATTTCATCCAAGTTTGCCACCATCGTTACCGTTGCCCCAAAAGCACTCAAGTATGATTGCAAGACATTAGTCGTTGGGGTTTTGGTATTCACAATCGCGATGTGTTTTCCCGCAAACTTCTCGCTGGGGTTTTCCTTTGTGGCTTGTTTTACTGGCAGCTCAAGTACAAAAGAAAACGTTGTGCCGCTCTCTGGTTTACTTTCAACTTCAATAGTGCTGCCCATTTGCTCAATAATTTGTAGCGAAATTGGCAAACCCAGCCCTGTTCCACCGTACTTTTTATGCGCACCTTCTTCAGTTTGGGCGTAAGGTTCAAAAATTTTCACTTGGTCATTTTTTGAAATTCCAATGCCCGTGTCACAAACTCTAAAGATAATCCCATCACGGCCGTCACGTTGAGAAGAGGCTGGTGCTGGATTTACTGAAATTGTTACACCACCAGTTTCAGTAAACTTGATGGCATTACCTGCTAAATTGATCAAAACCTGTCGTAATCGTTTTGCATCACCTTTGACTTGTAGGGGGAGTTTGGGCGAAATTTTGCAGACAATGACAATGTCTTTGGCGTGGGCGCGAGGAGCCAATAGTTCAGTAAGGCTTTCGATAACCTCAACAGGGTTGAACCATTCATTTTTGAGTTCAAACCCGTTGGCCTCAATTTTTGAGGTATCTAGAATTTCATCAATAATTGACAGCAATGCTCGAGCTGAAGAATCAACGCCATCAGCATAGCTTTGCTGTTCTTTGGATAAGCCCGTTTCGATCAACAATGCGTTCATGCCTAAGACACCGTTCATTGGGGTTCGAATCTCGTGGCTCATTTTTGCTAAAAACCGCGTTTTTGCTTGGTTAGCTGCATCAGCTTCTGCGCGCGCAATTGAGAGATCTTCCATCGCTGATTTGACTTGGTGAAACCGACGATAAGCCATGTGCCATAAATAAATACCAGATGATATGGCGTAAGTAATGAGGATGAGGCCAATGAGCAGACCATATGTCCGAGAGGACGACGCTTGGGGCGCAAACACTTGATATAACAATACTACGCTTAAAGCTGAGGCGACAATAATCCCTAAGAATGAGGCACCTATCCGGATCGCGGGCTGCGTGATGGTATTTTCAATTGGCTTTTG
Source organism: Hyphomicrobiales bacterium (assembly GCA_027067085.1). Lineage (GTDB taxonomy): Bacteria > Pseudomonadota > Alphaproteobacteria > Rhizobiales > Aestuariivirgaceae > JALWJW01. The sequence continues at coordinate 1,372 of JAMOMM010000142.1, read as the reverse complement.
TTTGCGATTTGGCACGAAATTTCTTCTCCAAGTTCCACATTTAGAGGACATTTCCAACACCGTTAAAAACAACAAGCATTGGAACGAGGAATAGTATCGCAAGGACGTTAGGAAAGGTTTACGGAATCAACAAATTTTTCTTGCTCTAGTTTCAGGCCGCTAGGGAAAAGCTAGCCAATTGTTGGCGATAACTTATTGCTTCGGCAATATCAATTTTTTGCACATCTTCATGACCAGCCAAGTCTGCAATTGTTCGCGCTACTTTTAAAACTCGGTAGTACCCTCGTGCAGACAAATTCATTGCATCAGCAGCTTTACACAATAAGGCTAACGCGTCCTTTTGGGGGTTTGCAATTTGTTCAAGAACGCCCCCTTCTGCTTGGGCATTCAACCTTAAATGGGGCAAGCCCATATCTAAAAACCGTTGGCGTTGACGTTGGCGAGCTTTTGCAACGCGCGCGGCAATATGGCTGCTGTTTTCTTTAGGAGGAGGCAAGGCCAAATCGCTGGCGCGCACGGCAGGTAATTCAATTTGAATATCCATTCGGTCTAACAGTGGACCCGAAATACGCCCCTGATAATCACTGGCACAACGCGGGCCGCGTTTACAAACGTGTCCTGGCTCTCCAGCCATACCGCATTTACACGGGTTCATTGCCGCAACAAGTTGGAATGCTGCTGGATAAGTTACGTGATTATTAGCACGCGCGATAACCGTTTCACCCGTTTCAAGCGGTTGACGCAAGCCTTCCAAAGCGCGGGTTTGAAATTCTGGCAATTCATCAAGGAACAAAACACCGTTATGGGCCAAAGCCATCTCCCCCGGTTTTGCCCGCAACCCACCGCCCACTAACGCTGCTTGACTGGCCGAATGATGTGGCGCACGAAAAGGGCGTTTGGCAGATAATTTTCCATCTCTGATTTTACCTGAAACCGAAGCAATCATCGACACTTCGAGCATTTCTTTAGCATCCATATCTGGCAAAATAGACGGCAACCGACTTGCAAGCATGGACTTTCCCGCACCTGGTGGCCCAACCATCAATAGGTGATGTCCCCCAGCAGCAGCAACCTCTAAAGCCCGTTTTCCTGCTTCTTGGCCTTTAATATCTGATAAATCTGGCAAGACAGGGTCTTTTGCATTTAATGCTGGTAGCGGCCGCGAAAGAACTTGAGTTCCTTTAAAATGATTGACAATTTGGATAATATTGTCGGCGGCAAGCACATCGACATCTTCTCCTGCCCACGCAGCTTCTGATCCGCACAGCGCTGGACAAATCAAACCCTTGCCTTTGCTATTTGCTGCCATTGCAGCAGGCAGTGCGCCAGAAATTGACGCAAGCGAGCCATCTAAACCCAACTCCCCAACAAC
>JAMOMM010000141.1 GCA_027067085.1 Hyphomicrobiales bacterium | reverse complement strand
TTATGACCCAGCTGCATGCGGGTGGTAAATTCGATCAAAACTCTTATAAAGTTTCGGGCGGTTTGCACGGTGTGGGCGTGTCCGTTGTTAACGCACTTTCTGTCAAGCTTGAGATGGTTATTTGGCGCAATGACAAAGAGCATAAAATTACATTTACCCATGGTGTAGCAGATGCCCCGCTTGAAATTGTTGGCGATGCAAACGGCAAAAAAGGCACCCAAATTACCTTCATACCAAGTGACGAAACTTTTACGGGTGTTGAGTTCGATTTTGATACCCTAGAACACCGCTTGCGCGAATTGGCGTTTTTGAACTCTGGTGTACATATCATCCTAACCGATAATCGTGGTGTGGAGCCTAAAGAGATAGATCTACATTATGACGGTGGCATCATAGAGTTTGTTAAATATCTTGATCGTACCAAAACAGCGGTGACCCAAGAACCTATTTCAATCTTTGCTGAAACCGATGATGGCATGACGGTTGAATGCGCATTGTGGTGGAATGATAGCTACCACGAAAATGTCTTGTGTTTTACCAACAACATTCCACAGCGTGATGGCGGCACCCACTTGGCTGGTTTTCGCGGTGCGCTCACCCGTGTTGTAAATGGTTATGCAAATTCTTCAGGTATTCTCAAAAGAGAAAAAGTCTCGGTCAGCGGCGATGACGCGCGCGAAGGTTTAACTTGCGTTTTGTCGATTAAAGTGCCCGACCCAAAATTTTCATCACAAACCAAAGATAAATTGGTATCCTCTGAAGTGCGCCCTGTGGTTGAAAGCACCATCAATGCTCACCTTGGCGAATGGTTTGAAGAGCACCCCGCCGAAGCCAAAATGATTATTATGAAAGTGGTTGAGGCGGCAGCTGCACGTGAAGCTGCACGAAAAGCGCGTGAACTTACCCGCCGCAAAGGCGCACTTGATATTGCCTCTTTGCCTGGAAAATTGGCAGATTGCCAAGAGCGCGATGCCTCTAAAGCTGAAATCTTTATTGTGGAAGGGGACTCTGCTGGCGGATCAGCCAAGCAAGCCCGACATCGTAAAAATCAGGCGGTGCTGCCACTGCGCGGTAAAATTCTTAATGTTGAACGCGCCCGCTTTGACCGTATGCTCGGCTCGCAAGAGATTGGCACCTTGATTACCGCACTTGGTACGGGCATTGGCCGTGATGATTTTGACATCGAAAAATTGCGTTATCACAAAGTGATTATTATGACTGATGCGGACGTCGATGGCGCCCACATTCGCACACTTTTATTGACGTTTTTCTATCGCCAAATGCCAGAATTGATCGAACGAGGCTATCTCTACATTGCCCAACCACCGCTTTATAAAATTAAACGCGGTTCTTCCGAGCGCTACCTTAAAGATGAAGCAGAGCTTGAAGAATATCTCATTTCTGGCGGTATTGACGATGCTGTTCTTGTCCATAAAAATGGTCAAGAACACGCGGGCGATGATTTGCGTGAAATTGTTGAATCAGCCCTGAAAGTACGCGCGCTTATTTCTGGGCTGCATTCTCGTTATCCTGGCTTTATTATTGAGCAAGCAGCAATTGCGGGCGCTTTGGACCCCGAAATTTTGTCAGATGATGCCAACATTAAAAAGACGGCAGAATATGTGGCAAAACGCTTGGATGTTATTTCTGATGAAACCGAGCGTGGCTGGTCTGGTGATAGCGATCCTGATGGCGGTATGGTGTTTTCACGCCAGGTGCGCGGTGTTACCGAAAGTTGGACGCTGGACCAGCGTTTGCTTAATTCGAGCGATGCGCGCCAGCTAAACAAATTGGCAGCAGCTTTACAGGCCACTTATGAAGAGCCTGTCATGTTGCGCCGTAAAGATGTTTCGCAAGAAATTTTCTCACCGCTAGAGCTTTTGACCGCCGTATTTGCACAAGGCCGCAAAGGCATTTCAATGCAACGCTATAAAGGTTTGGGTGAGATGAACCCTGAGCAATTGTGGGAAACAACATTGGATCCAAATGCGCGCTCGCTGTTGCAAGTTGAAGTTAAAGAGTCCGATGGTGCCAATGATCTGTTTTCTAAGTTGATGGGCGATGTGGTCGAACCGCGCCGCGATTTCATCGTTGAAAATGCGCTGAATGTGACAAATCTTGACATTTGATGACCTTGATATTTAAGGGCTTTGTTCCCAAGTAACGAGTAATGAGATGGCTGGTTCGTGATGTTTTCAACGTGACCAGCCATTTTGTCGACATGATCTTGCTTAAATTAACAAAAGGTTAAGGAAAGCACATCAAACTGCAGACATTGAGTGGGGCATTCACTTTGTGTCAATTTTAGCGGCATAAAACTTGACCGTTTTTGCGCTCAAAAATTTCATCAGGGCTTCGGCCCCGAAAGTACGGACCTGGGATGGCATTATTTCGTAAAAAAGCAAAAACGGCTAAGAGGACTGCAAAGGCAGGTGCAAATATTGCAGAAAGAAAAGAGCCTGTTTTGTCCGTACCTGCGGCTGAAAAAAAATCAGGGGCAAAACCGAAAAAAAACAAAAAACTTACACCCAAACCCAAGCGGCGTAAAAAGCGCAGCCGCCCGCTCATCTTCACCCTTATTTCATGGGGAATGACCCTAGCTCTCTGGGGCATAATTGTCATGGCTGGCACCACGGCATATGTGTTCTTCAACTTGGAAAAAAAGGGCTTGTTTAACATTCCAGAACGCGAACCTGGCATGATGATGCTGGCGCGTGATGGCACTGTTATTACCGAACGCGGCTCGTTTTACGGTGATGAAGCGCGTGTTCACGAAATGCCGCCTTATGTACCGTTGGCGGTTGTCGCCATTGAAGATCGTCGGTTTTACAGTCATTTTGGCGTTGATCCAATCGGTTTGGTGCGTGCTGCTGTCGCCAATTATAAAGCTGGCCGAGTGGTTCAAGGTGGCTCGACCCTAACCCAACAACTTGCAAAAAACCTATTTTTAAAACCAGAACGTACCTATGAGCGCAAATTCCAAGAAGTGGTTCTGGCATTGTGGCTTGAAAACAAATTTACCAAAGACGAAATTTTGCAACTGTATTTAAACCGAGTTTATTTTGGTGCAGGCGCTTATGGCATTGAAAAAGCGGCGCAAAGATTTTTTGGTAAATCTGT
>JAMOMM010000140.1 GCA_027067085.1 Hyphomicrobiales bacterium | reverse complement strand
AACACGTCTTCAGGTGTAACCTGAGACTCAGGAATTTCCCATCCGTGGATTGTCTTAATCAACATTTGCCTGTCCTAATTTCTTTGGCCTAATTTCTTTGGCCTAATTTCTTTGGCCTAATTTCTTTGGCCCAATTTGTCTGGCTTTACTCTCATTTCCTCCTTTATCGCCCCAAATGGCAGACATAGGCAACAGAGGGACCGCACACATATGGCCGCCAAGGCATCACAAATGCGCGAGAATCAACTCCTGCGCAGAAAAAGCAACCATAAGTAGTGAAAAATTAACCATATCGCAGCAAACTACCCACTTATTTACATGGAGTATGAACAATGGTCGTCGCTTTGATTCTTCTATTTGGATTTATTTCCGCTTATTGTGTCGGATTTTTCATGTTGGCTGCTAAGGCACAAAACAACACGATTGATAATTTTACCGCTCAAATGATGAAACTGCAACTTGAGTTATCGTTTAAAAAACCGTGAAATCGTTTGACTAAAAGAGGGAATTTCGCCCTCTACTAAGTAACGAATACCGAGCCAAGCGCTAACAACAATAGTAAACATTGTCACGAAAGCGTTGACCGACAAAGTCGAGATACCAGACATGCCCTGCCCGATGGTACAACCGAGAGCAAAAATGCTCCCCATCCCCATCAACGCCGCGCCGCCAAAATGGCGTTTCATCTCACGTGCATCATCAAACGCTTCAAATTTGAATGTTCCTGCAAACAAACTGGCAACAAAGGCCCCCAACATCACACCAACAACCCCGCCAATTGGGAACGTGATAGCTGCACCAGAAAACGTCATTAAATAAATCAGCGTATCGCCCATTGGTCGAGCAAAGCGGTAGGATTCAAACTGAACAGGCTCAAAACCCGATTGGCCAATAGTGCCTGTCACCCACCAGCCATAAATGATGACACCGCCAATAACAAAACCAGCAACGACCCCCCAAGTATTTTTTAGGAACCTTGGTGACGATAACGCCCAACCAATCGACCCAAGAGATAACACGGCAACCACCACGAGTTGTGCTACTCGCGAAGGACCAAATAACAATTCAGCAACTGACGATGATGATGAACCTGAAATCGCGATGTTGCTCGGAATAATGATATAGAGTCCAACATAGGCCAACACACCATTGGCTGTCACATAGCTAACGATGGCCAAAATCATAACGGAAACCAGCGCCTTCATATCCCCACCACCAGCGCGCACCAACATGCCAAACGCACAAGTACCAACCAACGCCATCCCCATACCAAACAGCAAACCACCGACAATGGAGCCGAGCAGGCGATAATGCGGCTCAAGATAAAACGATTTTGATAAATCAATCACACCAGCAAAATGCAATGACTGAGTACCAATCAGCGCCACACCAATTGCTAATAACCATGTGCGAAGTCGCGAGCGCTCTGCCCCATAATAGGTTTCTTCAATCGCGCCAAGCGTACAAAACGCACTGCGCCGCGCCACAAAGCCAAAGGCAAAACCGCCTAAAAGACCCAAAAATGCTATATAAAAAGAAAACGGGGCGCCAATCATTTAAATCTCGCTGAAACCAACAAACAAATAAAGTTTCAGCTTTCGCCCCCGATTTTATTCTTGAATATCAGTGCCATACAACTGGCACAGAAGTTCAACAATATAGGCTGCTTCCTTACTTGCAATAGAATAGTAAATCATTTTACCATCTCTACGCGTTGTTACCAACTTATCATTTCTTAACCGAGCAAGTTGCTGGGAAATCGTCGGTTGGCGCAAATCCAAAATGGATTCAAGCTGGGTAACAGATTTTTCGCTCTGATAAAGCAAACACAAAATCACCAAACGGCTTTCATGTGCCATTGCCTTTAGCATTTCACTGGCAGTATTTGCGCGCCCTTGCAGAGTTTCAAGCGAAACCGCGTCGGGACGTTCAAGGATTTTATTTTGTTGTGCTATCTCGGAAAAAATCGAGGGAAATGAAACAGCCATTTTAAACTCCGTTTTTCAAAAGCGCCTAAAACGCCACTTGAATCATATTCTTGTTTTAAAATACCACTTATCTAAATGCACTGCAACATTCAATAGTAAAAATATGAGAATTTAATCATATGCGACTGCTTCGCAAGTTAGGGTTAATAAAAGTCCTCGTTATCTAACACCACCCGCGCATCAATTTCGCCTATATTATTCTCGTCTTTATCATCATACTCAATCGATGATAGCACCGTCTGAATGGCAGCCAAACGCGCCCGGCGTTGATCGTTTGAATCAATCACCGTCCACGGCGCAATGGCAGAATCCGTCCGCATAATTTGATTAGAAATTGCTTTGGTATACTCATCCCACTTACCAACGGCCTTTTCATCCATTGGTGAAAGTTTCCAGCTTTTTAGCTCAGAGTTTTTCCGCTCATAAAACCGTTTCAATTGTTCTGCTCGATCAACCGTCAACCAAAACTTAAAAATATGAATACCTTCACGCGCCAACATGCCTTCAAATACAGGGGCCTCTTGGAAGAAAATTTGAACATCTTCTTCAGAACAAAATCCCATTACGCGTTCAACCCCAGAACGATTGTACCAAGAACGATCAAAAAACACCATTTCACCCTCTGTCGGCATGTGCTGAATATAGCGTTGAAAATACCATTGCCCGCGCTCGGTGTCACTTGGTTTTGCCAACGCAACAGTGCGCGCGTGGCGTGGGTTTAAATTCAGTTTAAAGCGTTTAATCGTGCCGCCCTTGCCTGCCGCATCGCGACCTTCAAACACCATAACAATGCGCTCATTATTCGCTCGCACCCAGCGTTGAAGCTTCACCAACTCGATTTGCAATTTCCCGAGACGGGCCTCGAATTTTTTCTTTTTCATTTTTTTATCGAAGGAATAATCCCCGAATGGGAAAGTTTGATCGATCAATTCTTGCGGAAATTCATCGAAACCCAAAGAAAACAACTTTTCTGACATGCTCAAAACCCTGTTCAAATACGCGAACCATCACTCTACAGGTAAAACCGACCCACTCAAAGCTGACAATTGTATTGTTTTGACTCATAGTGAATCAGGCCGTTAATGATTTGTTAAGCATGTCTAAAAATGGTGAATCAAACCTTAACAACAGGGAT
>JAMOMM010000139.1 GCA_027067085.1 Hyphomicrobiales bacterium | reverse complement strand
AAAAACTGGCGATAGTTTCCCACCACCAGCTTTTAAAAAAACCAACCTTATGCTTGTTCAAACAACAATCAAAAAGGCACTATGAACGCTTGTCCTTCACAAACAGCATCCCAACAAAGCCAATAGCAAACGCCACCAAAATAGGCGTTAAACCAATACGGAAGTCGTTGGAAAGGTAGGTGACAAAGCCAATTGACAGCGGCACCACAAAACTTGTTGCTTTACCCGACAAAGCATAAAGGCCAAAAAATTCGGTGATTTTTCCTTCTGGCGCAATATGAATAAGCATCGTGCGGCTAGCGGCCTGCAATGGCCCAACAGCCAAGCCAACAATCGCCCCAACAATAACAAAAGTAAGCTCTGCCGTAGATGCAAACAACCCCCCACCTTCAACAGGTGGCACAACTGGAAAATAGAAAAAGATATAGCCTTTACCAATTGAAAGCGTTGCTACCGTTCCAAAGAACAAAATGGTGATACCAAGTAAAATAACCTTTTTCGGGCCAATTTTATCATCAATCTTACCTCCAACAAATGCACCTAAAGCACCTGTAACCGAAAGCAAAATACCATAAATACCAACTGTCGTAATCGGCCAATCAAAAACCGCTGCTCCAACAATACCCCCAAGTGCGAACACACCGACAAGCGCATCACGATAGAGCATTGAAACCAGCAAATATTTAAACATATTCAAATGTTTTCGCCAGGTCGACAGGGTTGCCTTTAATTGTGCAACACCATCACTTGCTGCTTGCGATAGCGCTTTTCGGCGCGGTGCGTCAGGCGTAAACAAAAACAACGGAATGACAAATATGGCATACCAAACGGCTGTCAAAACACCCGAGAACCGCGGCCCAGAAAAATCATCGGTTTTAAAACCGAGAATAGAAGGCATACCAATCATCGTTGTGTTTTCGCTGCCCGATGGGATAATGAGCGCCAGCATCAAAATGAGCGTAACAAGACCACCAACATAACCCATTGCCCAGCCTGTACCAGACAATCGGCCTAAACGTTCTTTCGGCACCAAATCAGGCATCATCGAATTGGTAAAAACAATACCAAACTCAGCACCAACAGTTGCTATAACAAATCCCACTAATGCTATGAGCATGCCATATTCAACACCTGGCGCGCCAAACCACAACATGGCTGAACCGACAATAAAAAACAACGAGAACGCCGCAATCCATGTTTTACGCGGCCCACCTGCATCAGCAATCGCACCAAGAAACGGTGAGAAAATCGCGATAAGAATTCCTGCGATCCCGGTTGCCCAAGTCCAATAAGCTTGCCCAATCTCAGGAGTAGCAGCTAGTTTTGAAACAAAGTAGGGGCCAAATATAAATGTCAGAACAAGTGTAAAATAAGGTTGCGCGGCCCAATCGTATAAGATCCAGCCCCAAACACCTTTTTTGCTGGCATAGGTTTTTTGCTCGCCCCCACCAGTCCCCTCAGACACAGCTTCACCTGTGCTTGTAACCTCTGTCATATTCCCTCTCCCAACTTTTAATGCCGAGCGCAATTATTATCATTGATTCTCATTGAATTTGCGCCTTTAGCTTGTATTTTGCCTAAAGCTAGTCGATATTCTAAAAAAGTCCACAATTAACGTGAGACGAACCGCCGCGCAGCACCAAGTGTGTGTTGACAAACAGGGGTGACACAGGCTCTTGTATGCGTTGAATAATTTGCGAAAAATCTGGAGGGAACGATCATGGCAAAAACTGAAGTAGCAAGCCACACAATGGGCGAACACGAAGCAACATATGAAGGCTTCGTCAAAGGTACGATGGCACTTTCTATTATTTGTGCCTTTATTGTCGTTGCCCTTTGTTTATTTGGCTTTGGCACCTCATATACATTTCTAGTCGGATTTGGCGGCATCATCCTAAGTTTTGTTGTCACCTATATTGATGCACGCGCAAAATCGACTAAATGGGTACTATCACTTGGTTCACTTGTTGCTTATGGCGTACTCGTTGCACTGATGATTACCTAATTATACAAATAACAAAAAACAACAAAGATACGGTAGAAGAATATGAAAATTGCTGTTCTGGCAGAAACCGCCGCCGATGAGACCCGTGTAGCGGTCTCGCCAACCAGTGTTAAAGCATACGTTGGCAAAGGCCTTGAAGTCATCATCGAGCAAGGCGCTGGCAATGCCTCGTTTTATTCAGACGATGATTACAAAGCACAAGGTGCAACAATTGCTAAATCTGCCGCCAGCGCTGTAAAAGACGCTGACATTGTTTTAAGTGTACGTCGACCATCTGCCGCCGCAGTTAAAGCCATGAAAAAGGGTTGTGTTATAGCCGCCCAACTTGATCCATTTGGTGATAGAAAAGAACTTGATGCATTGGCAAAGGCTGACATAACAGCTTTTTCAATGGAACTTATCCCACGCATTACCCGCGCTCAATCAATGGACGTTTTATCATCACAAGCAAACCTTGCTGGTTATAAAGCCGTCATTGATGCCGCTGAACAGTTTAGCCGCGCCTTTCCAATGATGATGACAGCGGCGGGCACCGTTGCCCCTGCAAAAGTCTTTGTCATGGGCGCAGGTGTTGCTGGCCTTCAAGCCATTGCAACGGCGCGCCGCCTTGGCGCGGTTGTTTCAGCAACCGATGTGCGCGCAGCAGCTGGTGAACAAGTTGCAAGTCTGGGTGCAAAATTCGTCTTTGTTGAAGGCATGAAAGACTCAGCCACCGCTGGTGGTTATGCCAAAGAATTGTCTAACGAAGACAAACAAAAGCAAGCCGAACTTGTTGCCAACCACATCAAAAACCAAGACATCGTGATTACAACAGCACTCATTCCGGGCCGTCCAGCTCCAGAATTGGTCAGCAAAGACATGGTCGAAACCATGGCCTCTGGCTCAATCATTGTTGATATGGCGGTCGAGCGAGGTGGCAATTGCCCCCTATCAAAACCAGGTAAAGTGATTGACCACAAGGGCGTGACCATTATGGGTTACACAAACCTTCCCGGTCGCTTACCAGGAAACGCTTCACAACTTTACGCCAAAAACCTACAGAACTTCATTGACCTTATGATTGGTGAAGACGGCAATTTGGCCATCAACTGGGAAGATGAAATCATTACAGGTTGTGCGCTAACCCACGATGGCAAAACCGTACATTCCGTTCTCGAAAAGAAATAATTTAGTAAAGGGCACTAATCATGGCTCAAATGACAGCTCAACAAGCAGCAGACGCTGCAAAGGCCGCAGCCGCACAAGCGCAAAATGCAGCTGACAAAGCACAAGCACTCGCCGATCAAGCCGCTTTAGTGGCAGATGGCGGAGGCGCAGATGCTGCTGCTGCCGTAACAGGCATCGATCCATTCGTCTTTCGCGTGGCAATTTTCGTACTGGCGATCTTCGTTGGTTACTTTGTTGTTTGGAGCGTGACACCTGCATTGCATACACCTTTAATGGCCGTTACCAACGCCATTTCTTCTGTGATCGTGGTTGGTGCCATTATGGCCATTGGCGCAGGTGCCATTGCATCGGGCAATACAATCGCGATGGTCTTTGGCTTTTTGGCCTTGATTTTAGCCTCGGTGAACATCTTCGGCGGTTTCCTCGTCACCCAGCGCATGCTGGCCATGTACAAGAAAAAAGGATAAGCCGACATGTCTGCAAATATCTCAGCCCTGCTTTATCTTTTAGCTGGCAGTCTTTTCATTTTGGCCCTCAAAGGCCTTTCACACCCTGAAAGCTCCCGTCGCGGTAACACGCTTGGTATGGTCGGTATGGGTGTTGCGGTTGTAACGACCCTTTTTGCTATCCCCGAAGGCAGCTTCATGACTTGGGTGCTTATCCTTGGCGGCATCGGCATTGGCGGCGTGATCGGCGCAGTTACGGCGAAACGCATCGCCATGACTGAAATGCCGCAACTGGTTGCTGCTTTTCACTCATTGGTTGGTATGGCCGCCGTCTTTGTGGCAGCATCGGCCCTTTACGCTCCTGAAGCTTTTGGCATTGGCGCACCTGGCCAGATTCACGCAGGCAGCCTGATTGAAATGTCCCTTGGTGTTGCTATTGGCGCCATTACATTTTCTGGCTCTGTCATTGCCTTTACTAAACTGCATGGTCTTGTTTCTGGCGCACCTATTGTTTTCAAAGGCCAGCACATGGTCAATCTGGCGCTAGGTATTTTACTCGTCATTTTGATTGCCATGTTTGCAACCACAGAAAGCCACACAACATTCTGGATGCTTACCATTCTAGCCTTTGTTTTGGGCGTTCTAATCATCATTCCAATCGGTGGCGCAGATATGCCCGTTGTGGTGTCTATGCTGAACTCTTATTCAGGTTGGGCAGCGGCTGGTATTGGTTTTACCCTTGGCAACACAGCACTAATTATCACAGGCGCATTGGTTGGTTCATCGGGCGCAATCCTGTCTTACATCATGTGTAAAAGCATGAACCGTTCATTCATTAGCGTTATTCTTGGCGGCTTCGGCGGCGAAGCTGGCGGCCCTGCGGCAAGCGACAATGGCGAACAAAAGCCTGTTAAACTAGGCTCAGCCGAAGATGCCGCATTCCTAATGAAAAACGCATCTTCTGTGATTATCGTTCCAGGTTACGGCATGGCCGTTGCTCAAGCTCAACACGCGCTACGTGAAATGGCCGACCAGCTTAAAGAAGCTGGCGTTAATGTTAAGTATGCCGTTCACCCCGTTGCGGGCCGCATGCCTGGCCACATGAACGTGCTGCTTGCAGAAGCAAACGTGCCATATGACGAAGTGTTTGAACTTGAAGACATCAACTCTGACTTCTCTAACACCGATGTCGTATATGTTATTGGCGCTAACGATGTGACCAATCCTGCCGCTAAAGAAGATCCCCAATCACCGATCTTTGGCATGCCTGTTCTTGAAGTTTGGAAAGCCAACACAGTGATGTTCTCAAAACGCTCACTGTCATCTGGTTATGCGGGCATCGACAACTCATTATTCTATCGCGACAACACCATGATGTTGCTCGGCGATGCCAAGAAAATGGTCGAAGAAATCAATAAGGCAATGGATTAAATCCAACGCCTTGCCATTTAACGCAGTTTTTAAAAAGGCTAAGGCACATTGAATTGGTTAGTCCTTTATATCGCAATTGCCTTTGAAGTGGCAGGCACAGCAGCCTTAAAGCTTTCAGATGGTGTACAAAAGCCGTGGATATTTGCAGCTTCCATGGCCCTCTACATCATCAGCTTGGCGCTATTGTCTCATACATTAAAAAGTATGCCGCTTGGCATCACCTATGCGATCTGGTCAGGCGTTGGCACACTGCTAATTGTGCTCATCGGCATATTCTGGTTCGGCGAAACCTTCACCCCATTGCGCGTCCTATTTATGGCCATGATAATCATCGGCGCTATTGGCTTGAACTTATCAACCAGCGGACACTAGAGCGTTTCATGTTTTGTTTGAATCACAAACAGGACATGAAACACCATAATTCAATCACTTAAATAGGTCGTTCTGGGTCAATGAAAACATGAACGACTCTAGCCAATTCCCGTTCCTCCGTCACCCCACCACTCATCGCCTTTGTGGCGGTGATCCACGGTAAACTAGGGTCAGGATCCTAGGGATGAGGTGCAAGATGGATTATCGAGGCAAGCCCGATAATGAAGGTTCACTAAAACACTTCCACAAACAACAAAAGCCGCCATTGCGATTGCAAGGCAGCTTATTAATTGTTGTTCAGCGTAAAAAGCTAAAAGCCTTTTAAATCAAACCGAGAGCTTAGGCCCTTAGCGACCGCCAGAAAAAGGCATCATGCCTTCGCGTTGTGCTTTTTTACGAGCAAGCTTGCGAGTACGGCGAATAGCTTCTGCTTTTTCGCGTGCACGTTTTTCAGATGGTTTTTCGTAATGGCTACGAAGCTTCATTTCACGGAAAACACCTTCACGTTGAAGCTTCTTTTTCAGGGCTTTAAGCGCCTGATCTACATTATTATCGCGAACAAATACTTGCACGTGCAAGATCCTAACTATTAAACGGTTAATCGAATTATTTTTGCCAAATCTGAAAATTCACAGAAAAAGCATTTAGCCCACCAAAGGTAGCCTATTAGATGGCGTTTATTATCAAAGATAACCAGCAATGTCGAGACTTAAGCGTTCATTTCTCAGGCTATTTCAATACTTTTCAGCATTTTTCAGTGTTTTCTTTTTGATAATTGTGTCGCATGTCCCATTTTACGGCCTTCGCGAGCTTCTGCCTTACCATACAAATGAATACACATATTCTCTTGAGTGGTCAGTTCACCCCCCAAAGCTTCCCATTGCGCCCCATCTTGTCCAAGCAAATTATACATCACCGCATCACTATGACGAAACGGGTCAGCCAATGGCAAACCAGCAACGGCGCGAATGTGTTGCTCAAACTGAGAAACATGACACGCATCTTGCGTCCAATGGCCAGAATTGTGCACCCGTGGCGCAATCTCGTTCATCAGCACCTGCGGTTCTTGCCCGTCTTTACCTTCAGACACGAACAATTCCACAGCAAACACCCCTACATATTCAAGCGCTGTCGCCAGTTTAACGGCAATCTCCATCGCCTTATCACTGGCTTGTTTAGAAATATTAGCCGGTACACGGCTAGTTGCTAAAATATGGTTTTCATGACGGTTTTCAGGAATATCAAAAGCCACTATTTTTCCGTTCACATCACGCGCCGCAACAATAGAGACTTCTAAATCAAACGGCACGAAGCTTTCCAAAATCGCTGGCTGCTCACCAATGTCAGCAAAGCATTTAGCCAAATCATCGCCATCGCGAATAATCGTCTGACCTTTACCATCATAACCAAAACGCCGTGTTTTTAAAACACAAGGGCGACCAATACGATCAATTTCGTTTTCAATATCGCGAACACTATTAACCGCTGCAAAATCAGGCACCCCAACGCCATGATCTACGGCCATATTTTTTTCTGAAATTCTATCTTGGGTAATCGCCAACACATTAACACCGGGGCGCACAGGCACACGGTCAACTAAAAATGCTAAACAAGCATCTGGAATGTTTTCAAATTCATACGTCACCACATCAACATCTTTTGCAAAAGCCAAAAGCGCCGCTTCATCTTCATATGGCGCAGCGGTATGGCGCGCGGCAACATCAAAAGCGGGGTTATCACCAGCAGGTGCATAAACATGGCAAACAAAGCCAAGTTCGGCTGCTGCAAGTGCCAACATACGGCCCAACTGGCCACCGCCAAGAATGCCAATTACGGCACCGGGTTTTAGGGCTAATTTATTAGTATCAGTCATCATCTTTTGGCTCTAACGCAATGCTATCGGTTTGTTTTTGACGATACGCTAACAAGCGGCTCGAAAGTTCGTCATCATTAGTGGCCAGAACTGCCGCTGCCAACAAAGCAGCATTTACAGCCCCCGCATTGCCGATGGCTAAAGTGCCAACAGGAATACCCGCAGGCATTTGCACGATAGATAATAAACTATCTTTACCGCTCAAAGCTTTAGATTGGATCGGCACACCAAACACTGGCAAAACCGTCATGGCCGCAACCATGCCCGGCAAATGGGCAGCGCCACCAGCTCCCGCAATAATGACTTTAAGGCCAGACTTTTTTGCACCTTTGGCAAAGTCAAACATTCGATCAGGCGTGCGATGGGCCGAAACAATTTTGGTCTCATAGGCAACACCAAGTTCTTCCAAAACCAGCGCACCAAGGCGCATTGTTGGCCAGTCAGATTGACTACCCATAATGATTGAAACTTCAGCGATGCCAGATGTCTTCGTGCTCACAGTTCTAATTCCCGTAAAATCAAAAAGCGTTTTTGCAACTTTTATAGCCTATTATCAAGCAATAATGTCAGGGAACAACTCATCTTCAATAATCAAAATTTCGTCTTTGTACTGAAGCTTTTTCTTTTTCAAACGCCTGACACGCAATTGATCGGGAATATCTTGCGCAATAACAGACTCAATTTTTGCATGGAGTGCAGCGTGCTGACCTTGCAATTCTTTCAAACGCGCCAACAAACTTATCCGACTTACAGACATTTACTTCTCCCATTTTCACCCACGGTTTACCACACATCTTTAAAGCCGCCAAGAACTCGCGCAATTGGTATGGCAATAGCCAAAAAAACACACTGGATAATTGGACAAGGTGTTCAAGGTGTGCAAGACTTTGAGTCGTAAAGACTAATCTAAACTTAAACTTAAGCGGAGGTTAATATATGTCACTTAAAGCTCACCTTGAATCACTCGAAAGAAAACGAGATGAACTGAAGGTCAAACTGGAAGACTACCTTGCTCACCCTAGCACTGACGACTTGGCAATCGCCGAACTAAAACGTCAAAAATTATTGCTAAAAGACGAAATCACAAAAATTCAAACAAATATGGAAGCTGCATAAATCGCGGCTGTTTTTTTGTCTAACAATCGATGTAAGAAAAGACGGGCCGCCCACTATGACGGTCCGTTTTGTTGTTCTTAAACCTAACTCTTGCGATGCGCCCTAACTTTACCTCATCAACGATTTTATGCAGGTGCCCCCATCGGCAAGCTTTGGCACTATGGATTGACGGGACAGGCCTGACAATGAGGGACAGAAGGTTTCCAAAAATCCAAACATAAAAAAGGGACCAGCAAACCGCTGATCCCCAACATTGATTGCTAAAGCAATCGTATCGCTATTAAGACTCTTTCTTTTTGTCTTTTTTCTTCTTATCTTTTTTCTTCTTGTCAGCCGCCTTTTTCTTTTTAGCTGCTTCAGCTTTTTTCTTCTTGGCCTCAGCCTTTTTCTTTTTAGCTTCAGCTTTTTTCTCAGCTGCTGCTTTTTTCTTTTCAGCTGCTTTTTTCTTTTTCTCGGCCGCTTTCGCTTTTTTCTTCTCAGCTGGTGTCATTTTTTCTTCAGCTTTTTTAGCTTTTGCCTTTGCCGCTTTTTCTTTAGCTGCATCTTTCTTAGCTTTTTCTTTTGCTTTTTTCTTCTCAGCCGGCGTCATTTTTTCTTCGGCCTTTTTCTTTTTCGCTGCAGCTGTTTTTTTCTTATCCGCTGCCTTTTTCTTTTCAGCCGTCGTCATTTTTTTAGTTGGCTTTTTCTTTGAAGATGCAGCTTTACCAGGCTTTGCCCGACAAAACGCTTTAACCTTTGTGCCATCAGAACGAGAGTGAGCTTTGACATATGAACAGCTATCATTTGATGTACAAGATGATTTTGACAAACCTTTACACGCACTTGCTGCATTTGCGCTCGCAGGTGAAAAAGCAAAAACAGCCAGCACCAATGCCAAAGCTGCAAACTTTCCGATTAGAAAACGAAACATGAGAAATCCTTTAATTTATTCTTTACCGCCCGGATATGCCCCCGGGATTCTTAACTCTTATGCCCTGAACTGGCGGCCCATGCAACTGCTTGCTCAAGTCTATCATTTCCCCAAAACAACTCTCCATCAGATGTAATAAACGTTGGCGCTCCAAACACACCCCTTTGGACCGCTTGTTCGGTCTGGTTTCTCAATGCCAATTTCACCTGCTCACTTTGGCTTTGCGCAAACGCCTTTTCACTATCCAAGCCCATACCTTCTAAAATGGACTGGATATTTACAAAATTGGAAATGTCTTCACCACCGCCAAATTGCATAGAAAACACCGCTTGAGTAAATTTGGGGCATTGCACTTTAACTTCCTCACACATTGCCAGCCGCGCGGCAAGCAAACCGTTCTGTGGAAATTTTGGTGGCTTTCTAAAATTTAAATCTAGTTCTTTGCAAACCCGTTCCACATCACGCCACATATATGCACCTTTGGTCGCAAAAATATTAAAAGGGGAATCTTCCAGCCCTTGCTGTTTAAAAATGGGCCCTAGCAAAAACGGTTTCCATTCAACCAGCACCCCATGAGCAATTGCAATTTCCTCCACCCGCATCGCAGCTAAATAGCTGTAAGGCGAAGCAAACTCATACCAAAACTCAATACTCTTTTTGGGCCTGTTTTCAGAAGCGGTCATTTTCTTTAAATTCCTTCTTGCTCATCGCCGTAACATTCCTATAGTGCAGCGCAAAATACCAACACATTTTAGTCAATTAAACGCGTACGCAAAAGGTACTGATAAAATGGCCAAACACGAAAATATCAAAAAAGTTGTCCTAGCTTATTCTGGCGGACTGGATACATCAATCATTCTCAAATGGCTGAGCGAAACATATGACTGCGAAGTCGTAACGTTCACCGCCGACCTTGGCCAAGGCGAAGAGATTGAGCCAGCGCGCAAGAAAGCTGAAATGCTCGGCATTAAAGAAATTTACATCGAAGATGTCCGAGAAGAATTTATCAAAGACTATGTCTTCCCAATGTTCCGCGCCAACGCGGTTTATGAAGGCGTATATCTATTAGGCACGTCAATTGCCCGCCCACTCATTTCAAAACGCCTTGTTGAAATCGCTAAAGAAACGGGCGCTGATGCCATCGCCCACGGCGCAACAGGCAAAGGCAACGACCAAGTTCGCTTCGAGCTTTCAGCATACGCACTAAACCCCGACATTAAAGTCATCGCCCCATGGCGTGATTGGGAATTTAAAAGCCGTACAGACCTACTCGACTTTGCAGAAAAGCACCAAATCCCCGTGCCAAAAGACAAACTCGGCGAAGCACCATTTTCGGTTGATGCCAACATGCTGCATTCATCATCAGAAGGTAAAGTGCTTGAAGACCCTTGGGTTGGCGCAGAACCGTATGTGTTCCAACGCACCATTGATCCAGTGGATGCACCAGACACTCCAACAGAGATTGAAATTGAATTTTTAAACGGTGATCCCATCGCCATCAACGGCGTTGCTATGTCGCCAGCCACGTTGTTTGAAGCCTTAAACAAATATGGCCACGACAACGGCATTGGCCGCCTTGATCTGGTTGAAAACCGTTTTGTCGGCATGAAATCTCGCGGCGTTTATGAAACACCAGGCGGCACCATTTTGCTCGCCGCTCACCGCGCCATGGAATCACTCACCCTTGATCGCGATGCCATGCACTTGAAAGACAGCTTGATCCCTGATTATGCTCGGATGATTTACAACGGCTTCTGGTTCTCACCTGAACGCGAAATGCTGCAAGCCCTCATCGACAAATCACAAGAACACGTTGAAGGCACTGTCCGCCTTAAACTTTACAAAGGCAATGTTATTGTCGATGGTCGTAAGTCACCCAAATCACTATATGAAGAAGAACTGGTTACTTTTGAAGATGATGAAGGCGCTTACAATCAACAAGATGCACACGGCTTTATTCGCTTGAACGCCCTACGCCTGCGCACTTTAGCGGCTCGAAATAACAAGTTTAAAAGCTAAGCTCTAAAAACCAATACCGTTTCAAATTGCCGCTGTCGTATGTTTTCTCGTGCAACAGCGGCTTTTTTATTTATGTTGTCCCCAAATAAATCACACCACCTATGGAGACGACACCATGCTCAACGAAGCCAACACCGCTTGGGTTTTAACATCAACAGCGCTAGTCCTATTGATGACACTACCTGCCCTTGGTCTTTTTTATGCAGGGCTTGTCCGTTCTAAAAATATTTTATCGGTTTTGATGCATTGCGTTGCCATTGCTGCAATGGCATCTGTTTTGTGGTTAATCATTGGCTATTCTCTGGCCTTTTCAGAAGGTAACGCCTTGATAGGCGGCTTGAGCAAAGCCTTCCTCATGGGTGTTGAGCGCGACACCATTATGGAAGGCTCTGGCTTACCTGAAACCGTGTTCTTCATGTTCCAAGGCACCTTTGCCATCATCACGCCCGCCTTGATTGTCGGTGCTTATGTTGAGCGCATTAAGTTCGCCGCCGTTCTGCTTTTCTCTGCCCTTTGGCTCATCATCGTTTATTCACCCGTAACCCATTGGGTATGGGGCGGCGGTTGGTTAGCTGATATGGGCGCAATGGACTTTGCTGGTGGTATCGTTGTCCACGTCACAGCTGGCGTATCCGCTTTGGTCATTGCCATCATGCTTGGCCAACGCAAAGGCTTTCCTTCTCACATTCAACCACCACACGCCCCATGGATGGTGATGGTTGGTGCTTCAATGTTGTGGGTTGGTTGGTTTGGCTTTAACGCAGGTAGTGCACTTTCTGCAGGCACCGATGCAGGCATGGCCATGCTTGCCACTCATATGTCAGCAGCCACCGCGTCCTTGGTTTGGATGGTGATTGAATGGAAACGCTTTGGCAAACCATCACTGGTTGGCATTGTAACGGGCACCATTGCAGGCCTTGCAACAATCACACCAGCTTCTGGTTATGTCGGGCCAATGGCAGCGGTCATTCTTGGACTTGTAGGCGGCATTATTTGCTACATCGCGGTTGAAGTCATCCGCAATCGCTTGAAATATGACGACAGCCTTGATGTCCTTGCCGTGCACGGTGTTGGCGGTGCCATCGGCACATTGTTGGTTGCATTTTTAGCGGGCCTTCCTGGCGGCACGGGCTTGGCCGAAGGTCAAACAATGATTGGGCAATTTGGCGTGCAGGCCATTGGCGTTGGTGCCGCAGCATTGTGGTCAATCATCGCAACCGTCATTATTGTCAAAATCTGCCAATATACTGTTGGTCTACGGGTTGATGAACAATCAGAAATCGAGGGTTTGGATTACACCTCCCACGGGGAAACTGGGTACAACCTCTAAACTTTCTGTGCGCATCTTAGTTACATCTAGATTTACGCCAATTTTTTAGCTACATGTCAGGCTAAATTTCTAACAAAGGAAGATTTGATGAAACGTGTTCTGTCGCTCGTTTTAACCAGCATTTTTGTAATGGTCCCAACACTTGCCTTTGCAAGCCAAGGGGTTGACGAAAAACCTGCACTAATGAACCTTACCGTTCATTGGGCTGGGATTTTGGCCGTAATAATCTTTGCGATTGCCTATGCTCTGGTTATCGTTGAAGAACAAATTCACATGCGCAAATCAAAGCCTGTCATGTTAGCGGCTGGTTTGATTTGGGCTATTATCGCGATTGCTTACATTGGTACAGGCGCTGAAAAGACCGCAGCACTAAATACCGCCGCAAAGCACATACTTGAAGAGTATGGCGAACTTTTCTTATTCCTATTAGTGGCCATTACATATGTAAACTCACTTGAAGAGCGCCGCGTTTTTGCCGTTTTGAAAACAAAATTAACCGGTGCAAATTTAAGTTACCGCCAGTTATTCTGGCTAACTGGTATCCTAGCTTTCTTCATGTCACCGTTACTCGATAACCTGACAACAGCGCTGGTCATGGGTACTGTTGTTATGGCAATTGGTGCCAAATCCCCAAAATTCATTGTCTTGGCTTGCGTAAATGTTGTCGTGGCTGCAAATGCGGGCGGGGCTTACTCACCTTTTGGCGACATAACAACCTTGATGGTTTGGACAAAAGGCAAAGTTGAGTTTTTCGGCTTCTTAGCCATTTTCATTCCCTCAGTTATCAACTTCCTTGTTCCAGCTGTCATTATGACTTTTGCCGTACCCAAAGAAACGCCCGAAGCAGTAAGTGATGATATCACAATGAAACGCGGGGCAAAGCTCGTTATCTTCTTGTTTGCCGCCACCATCTTTACTGCTGTGTCTTTCAACCAATTCCTCCACTTACCCGCAGCAATGGGCATGATGATGGGACTTGGTTATTTAATGGTGTTTAGTTATTTTCTGAAGAGACATCCAGCCCGCCCAAACGAACCAGATATGTTCATGGATTCTTTTAAAGAAATTGAACGGGTAGAATGGGACACTTTATTATTCTTCTTTGGGATTATTTTCGCTGTTGGTGGCTTAGGTGTTGCAGGCTATCTTGAGTTGATGTCTCAATCCCTGTATGGCGATCTTGGGCCGACAAAAGCAAATATTATCATTGGGTTGCTTTCTGCCATTGTTGATAATATTCCGTTGATGTTTGCCGTCTTAACGATGGACCCCGAAATGGCACGTGGTCAATGGTTGCTCATTACATTAACCGCTGGTGTTGGCGGCTCATTGCTTTCCATCGGCTCAGCCGCTGGTGTTGCACTTATGGGCACAGCGCGCGGTTATTATACTTTTATGAGCCATCTAAAATGGACATGGGCTATCGCTCTTGGTTATGCGGCTAGCATCATGGCCCACCTTTGGATAAACGCCTCTCTATTCTAAGATCATTAAACACCAAACAAAAAAAGCGCCGCTGAAATTTCCAGCGGCGCTTTTTTATGATGTAAATTCAAACCTTAGAGCGTTTCAATCACTTAAATAGGTCGT
>JAMOMM010000138.1 GCA_027067085.1 Hyphomicrobiales bacterium | reverse complement strand
AGAGCTGCAAGCAAAGACAAGGTGACAACGGTTTTACCCGAGCCAGAAGAAGGTGCCGCAATGATGATGCCTTTTGCACAGTTGTTTGCCAAGTTGTTTTCTTTCGTGTTGTGGATCAGCTTGTCTGTTCAAATATCTAAACACAGCTTATAAAGATTTGTAATGACTGACACCAATGCAAAACAACTTACTAACAATCAAAAACCGTCAAATGAGCTTAAACGTGGATGGACGACGGGCGCGTGTGCGACGGCAGCAACGAAGGCAGCGCTAACGGCATTGATTGGTGGGGAGTTTCCTGACCCTGTGCAGATTACGTTGCCCAAGGGCCAAACGCCATCATTTGCGTTAGCATTTGAAGGTAAAGGCGAAAGCTGGGCGCGGGTGGGCATTGTAAAAGATGCGGGCGATGATCCTGATGTTACACATGGTGCGTTGGTGATGGCGCAGGTGCGGTTTATTGATGAGCTAGGTGTGAAGTTTAGGGGCGGTGAGGGCGTTGGTATTGTGACTAAGGCAGGTTTGCCAATTGGTGTTGGTGAGCCAGCGATAAACCCCGTGCCACGCCAGATGATGACTTTGGTGGTTGAGGAGTTGATTCAAGCCCACGGCATAACGCGCGGTGTTGAAATAGAAATTTCCATTCGTGATGGTGAGACGCTGGCTAAGAAAACGTGGAACCCGCGACTTGGTATTGTGGGCGGTTTGTCTGTTCTTGGCACCACGGGAATTGTTCATCCGTTTTCGTGTTCGGCGTGGATTGCTTCTATTCATCGTGGCATTGATGTGGCCCGCGCTGAAGGGATAACGCATTTGGCAGGGGCAACGGGGTCAACTTCTGAAGCTGCTGTTCAAGCTTTGTATAAAATGCCCGATCAAGCATTGATTGATATGGGTGATTTTGTTGGCGGTATGTTGAAATATATGCGTAAAAATCCTGTTGAACGAGTGACGGTGGCGGGTGGTTTGGCAAAGTTGACTAAGTTGGCGCAGGGGGCAATGGATTTACATTCAGGGCGCTCGCAAGTAGACTTTGATTTGCTTGCAAGTGTGGTTGAAAACCTTGGCGGTGATGCTGAATTGGTTGCAAAAACTGGTAAAGCCAATACGGTATTGGAAGTTTATCAGCTAACGTGCAATCAAAAGCTGGACATTGCGTCCGTAATCGCAGACAAAGCGCGCCAACAAGCTGAAATTATTTTAAGAGGCGCACCTGTTAAGGTGGACATTGTAATTGTCGATCGCCAAGGGAAAGTTATTGCAAATGCCTAATGATACGGGTTCAGAAAACACACAACTAAAAGACGTACAGGCAAAAGATGCACAGCCAAAAGACGCTCAGCCAAAAGACGCTCAGGCAGAAAGCGCCAAAAGAGAATCGCGTAAACAGCGTCCGATTTTGTTGCTTGGTGGCACTTCAGAAGCGCGGCGTTTGGCTGAATTGTTGATACGCGAAGGCTATCGGGTGATTTCATCATTGGCGGGTGTTACCAGCGAGCCTGTTTTACCCAAAGGTGAAGTGCGCATTGGTGGCTTTGGTGGTGTTGATGGCATGGTGGAATTTATCAAGGCAGAAAACGTTTTAGCCATTGCTGATGCCAGCCACCCTTTTGCTGCGCAAATCACGCGCAATGGATTTGAGGCGGCAAAGGCGACTGAGCTGTCATATGTGCGCGTTGAACGTAAACCATGGAAACCTTTGGGCAATGAGCGCTGGACAAGGGTGGCTGATGTTGAGGCTGCTGTTAGGGCGCTTTCAAAAAACTCCCGTGCTTTTGTGGCGATTGGCCGTAAGGATTTAGAGAAATTTGCCGTGCGCGATGATTTGAGCATTTTGGCGCGTTCAATTGAAGAACCTGAAATGGAACTACCTGAAAACTGGAAGTTTATTCAGGGTCGCCCGCCGTTTTCTTATGATGATGAATACTCACTGATGGCCCAAGCTAAAGTTGATACACTTGTTGTTAAAAACTCTGGCGGTAAAGCGGTGTCGGCTAAACTACAAGTGGCGCGTGATCGGCGTATGCGGGTTATTATGATTGAACGGCCAGAATTGCCTGATATTCGAAAGGTGCGCAAAATCGAGCAAGTGGTGCAGTTTTTGCCTAGACCTTGAAGCGTGACCTTGAAACGCGGCCGTTTGGGTGCGCATCTAGAGCAGGCTGGAGTACGGCGTTAAGTTTTGTTGTTATTGAAAAATCGAGAAGGCTTTCTTGCTGGTATCCTGAACGGGGGCATTTGTTGGAAACTGGCAATAAGGCCTTCTCGAAACTTGTTTTAAACGCGACGTGTACTGGTCACAATCACTCGCCAAGTTTACTTTGATGTGTACAGCCTTTGCCTTGGACAAAATGAAAATCTTTTTTGCACTTAGGCCAAGATTTTCTGCGTTGCTTTGCATTCCATTTTTTGATGTTTTTGCATTTTCCTTTTTTGCCAAGGTGAGCAAAGCCGGGTGCACATAGCACTGGGTTACCTGTTTGCTGAGAGCGTCTCATTAAGCTGGTTCTGTAGCAGCCATTTCTGTTGGCGCGGTAGCCGGAATTAAAGCCAACATAAGTGAAGCTGCGGCCGCAACGGCGTTTTACCTTTTTCTTTTTGATCTGGAATGTGTGAACACAACCCTGGCGATCTACAATACCTCGATACCTTTTGTTGTTCCCAACAAATGTGAAACCTGGGCCACAGATACTTTGATTGCGTTCTTCATCGCTTAGTTGTCGCCTCGGTGCTGGGCCACGTGGAATTGGAGGGCGTGGTGGGTTGAAACGTGGTATCGGTGCGCGTTGAATTCGTGGTGGCGCAAACGTTCTTGGACGTTGAGTACTGCACACCCTGTATATACCTTTAAGCAGGAAGCGGTTTGAACACATTATACCGCCCCATTGATAGGCTGTGCGGTTGTTGCCAAGGCTTATTTGGAACCAATCAAAACCATTCATTTGAACGCCTGAATTAGCAAGAATTCTGACATTTCGGCCGTTTCTAAAACTGCGGAGACGGCGGTAGTTAATGCCTGGCCCTTCACGTACAATGCCACCAAGAGACTTTCCTGACACGGGTTGTTTGAAGTGGCTGGAACGGTCGGGTGTGTTGCTAAATGGGGGTGGTGAATTTCCTTGAGGTGGT
>JAMOMM010000137.1 GCA_027067085.1 Hyphomicrobiales bacterium | reverse complement strand
AAAGGTTGACAATAAAGTTGACGCTAAAGTTGGTGGTGATGATGAACGTTATTTGATTAACGCTTATGGTGTTCATTGGTCGCAAATGACACCTGAAAAGCTGTTGTTGATTGATGGCAACGGCAATGTGCTTGAGGGCGAAGGTGAAGTAGAGGAATCTGCCCGCAATGTTCACATTTATAGCCACCGTGCCAACCCGCGCCACAAAGCCATCCTGCACACGCACATGCCATACGCCACTGCTTTAACAATGGTGGAAGGTGGCAAATTGGAGATGGCGCATCAAACCGCGTGTCGTTACTTTGGCCGTGTGGGATATGATAGAAATTTTTCTGGTCTCGTTCATTCACAAGATGAAGGCGAGCGCATTGCATCGGCAACCAAAAACGATCAGCATATTGATGTGATGTTTTTAGCCAATCATGGTGTTGTTGTTTCAGGGGCCAGTGTCGCTAAAGCATTTGACGATTTATATTACCTTGAACGTGCGTGTCGCCAACAAGTGCTTGCCATGTCTACTGGACGACCATTGAAGCTAATCCCTGATGAGGTGGTGGAAACCACAGCTCAACAAATCGACAGCCATGTTGATTATTTTTCAGAACAGCATTTTAACGAGTTAAAGAACGTTTTCGTCAAGTTCTAGTGCAAGCCGTGTTTTGGCCGCTCTTTGATTGATTCAAGTATTCGCTTGCAAGTTTGAGGCAGGTCTTGGGAACCAAGACCGTTCAAACCTACGAAGTAAATTCTTTTCAACGCGACACACACTAAACCTTCGATCAAAAAGACACTTAATGCAAAATGTGTTTTCTTATTGACATAGTATGGCATCGTACCATATTAGTTAGATATCAAACTAATATGGAGAAAAAACAATGAACAGACGCAAATTCTTAACGCTCATCGGTGGTGGAACAATTTTAGCAGCAGGAACCGCCTTTGGTGGCTTTGCCGCAACGCGCACACCATCCAAAGCACTGCAACCTTGGCACGATGCTGGTAGCGCCTATTCAGAGCCGCGCCGTAAAGCATTGTCGTACGCAATTCTTGCGCCCAACCCGCATAATCGCCAACCGTGGAAGATTGACCTTTCCCAACCCGACACCATTAAAATTTTTGTTGATACAGATCGCATGCTCCCCGCTACAGATCCATTCAACCGCCAAATCACCATTGGTTTTGGCTGCTTTTTAGAAGTGCTGCGGATTGCAGCGGCTCAAGATGGTTATGCCGTGTCAGAGCAATTGTTCCCGCAAGGCGTAGATGAAAAAAACCTTGATGATAGACCCATCGCCATCCTCAAGTTTAGCAAAGACGATGCGGTTAAAAAGGACCCGTTGTTTGCTCATATCCTTAATCGACGTTCTACAAAACAGCCATTTGATCTGAACCGCCGTGTGCCAAAGGGTGATCTTGATGCTCTACGAAGTACGGTAAGTGATAAAGCCAACACAGGCGCAACCAACGACCCAGATAGAGTAAAGCAGTTGAGAAGTTTGACTTCAGCTGCCCTATTGCTCGAAATTGAAACACCACGCACTTATCGTGAAAGCGTTGAACTGTTCAGAATTGGAAAGGCAGAAATTGAAACGAACCCCGATGGCATTTCATTCTCTGGTCCGCTGTTTGAATCGTTAGCTCTCCTAGGCGTGTTTACCAAAGAGGCAGCCATCGATCCTACATCGTCAGGTTATAAGCAAGGCATTACTGCAGAACTCGCAAATACCAACTCTGCGATGGGGTATGTTTGGATCACCAGCAAAACCAACACCCGCAAAGATCAGATCAATGCGGGGCGTGATTATGTACGGATGAATTTGGTTTCGACAGGCCAGGGCCTAAGTATTCATCCCCTCAGCCAAGCCTTGCAAGAATACCCTGAAATGGATGACCATTTTAAAACCATCCACAAAATGCTAGCCCCAAATGGGGGAACCATTCAAATGTTTGCGCGCTTAGGCTATGGTCAAGACAAAGGTCCAAAACCGCGCTGGGGTTTGACCACTAAAATATTGTAGGGCAACGATATAGCGCCTGAAAAGTAGATGTATCAATAAAGGTGAAAAATTGAAAAAACCACAAAAGCCAAGCGAACAACAAGCGGCAATTTTTCAATTTTTTACTGAGATTGATATTATTAAACAATTGTCGTCGGCGTTGTTAAACAAAACGCTGCCCGATGGTTTGCATGTCTCACATTTTGCAGTGATTTCGCATTTGGTGCGGATGGGTGACGGTAAAACGCCGCTTGAAATTGCCAACGTCATGCAAGTTACCAAGGCGACCATGACGCACACGTTAAACGTTTTGCAAAAGCGCAAGCTTATCGAAGTCCGCGCAAACCCAAAGGACGGTCGCAGCAAGCAAGTATTCCTCACACCAGCAGGCCAGCAATTTTTTGGCAAGGCCATCGGCATGGTCATAGCAGCTTATCAGCCTATTTTAGCTAAATGTGATGTGCCACAATTATTGTCAACGTTGCCAGCGCTACAAGCCTTGCGTAAAATCTTGGATGAAAATCGATAGTATCGCCTAGAGCGTTTCATGTTTTGTTTGTTGCGCAAACACTGCATGAAACGCAAGATTATCAATACCTTAAGCTGGTCGGTCTGGTTCAATTTAAACCAGACCGACTCTAGCCTCGACAAGTTCATCGGTAATTTTTGATGCGAAGGTGGATTGTTTGTGTATGATGCCTTTAATATACCTTGAGGGAGGCAGAATAAGAATGGGTGAGACAATTTTTCTGGTGCTTTTAGCCGTTGCAGTGGTGGCTGCGATCGGCGTAATTGTTTTTCTAATTATCACCAATCCATCCCTTACCCGCAATTGGTCCCCTGACCAAGCCGTTATGCCTTCAATCCATTTTCTTGATGATGAAAAAGTGCGCATCAATAATATACGTGACATTCATTATCGCAGCACGCGTGACTATGATCTTGAGTTTTATGACCGCACGATAGATTTAAACGACTTAGATTCTGCGTGGCTGGCAATCTCACCATTTGCCGCCTTTGGTGCTGCCCATGCCTTTGTGTCTTTTGGTTTTAAGGATGGTACATACCTTGCTATTTCAATCGAAATTCGCCGCAAAAAGGGTAAAAGATTTACCCCCGTCAAAGCGTTTATGCGTCAGTTCGAAATGATGTACGTTATTGCCGATGAAAGCGATGTGATTAAGGTGCGTACAAACCGTATTAAATACACCGTACGGCTTTATCCCATTCAAGCTGAAAAAGCGCGTATTAAAGCTGTCTTCCTTGATATGTTACATCGGGCCGACAAATTGGGTGTAGAGCCTGAGTTTTATAATACCTTGTGGAATAATTGTACGACGAACATCATCAAACATACGCGGCGGTTTTCTGACAAACCGATTCCGTTTTGGGATTTGCGGTATTTGTTCCCAGAAAATCTCGATAAAATTGCCTATAAACTCAATATGATTGATACCCATTTATCATATGAAAAGGCCCGCGAGCATTTTGATATTACAGAGATTGCTCAAGCCGCTGATGATGACAAGGACTTTTCAAAAGCTATACGGGCAAATTTCAAGGTCCGTCCAATAGATTAAAACACATACAACACACCAGCTGCGACGATGATATAGCGGACTGTTTTTGCAATCAAAACAATGGTTGTAAACAACCACAGCGGGGTACGGGCAATGCCTGCAAATACCGTTAGCGGATCGCCAATAATGGGCACCCAAGATGCAAGCAAGCTCCACAGTCCCCATTTGTTGTACCAACGCTGATACTGCTCAAATTTATCGGGTGGGATGGGGAACCATTTGGCATGGCGAAAGTGGGCAAAAAACCGCCCGATTGCCCAATTCACGCACGACCCCAACGTGTTACCCACACTAGCCACGCCAACGGCCAGTGCTGGATCAACTTGACCCGCCAGCAATAAACCGACAAGAACGACTTCAGAACTTCCCGGCAAAAGTGTTGCCGATAAAAACGAAACGACAAAAAGGGATATGAGAATTTCGATCAAAAACTAGCCCGTATCTATCAATGCCCGCCGCCAAACACACCCGTTTTGATTGAATAGTCAACGGCAACGCCATAGTGAGGGTCATCGTCAGAATCGATCATGAGCTGGCCAGCACGATTAAGCAATTGGTGACAGTCTTGCGATAGATGGCGCAGTTGCAGCGTTTTGTTCTCGGCTTCATATTTCGATGCTAAATCTTCAACAGCTTGCAATGCTGATTGGTCAACGACCCGACTGTTCATGAAGTCAACAATCACCACTTCAGGGTCTTCTTTCGGGTTGAACAGTTCAGTAAACCCATCAGTTGAGCCAAAGAACAATGGCCCTTCAATTTGATAAACCTTAGCACCCTTATCGTTAATAACCGTTTTAGCGTGAATGCGTGTGGCGTTAGACCATGCATAGGCAAGGGCGGAAACAATCACACCCACAATCACAGCAATAGCCAAATCACTATACACCGTAACAATCGTCACAAGGACCATGACCAGAGCATCTGTCAACGGAATGCGTTTAAGGATTTTGAGACTTTGCCAAGCAAACGTACCAATCACCACCATAAACATCACACCAACAAGGGCGGCGAGGGGGATTTGTTCGATCAAGCCTGACGCAAACATAATAAAGATGAGGAGGAATGCTGCTGCTGCTATACCAGAAAGCCGTCGTCGTCCGCCTGATTTCACGTTAATCATCGATTGACCGATCATCGCGCAACCGCCCATACCACCAAAAAATCCCGTAACAATATTAGCGCCGCCTTGGGCTAGGCATTCTTTAGATGTGCCGCCTGGTTTTCCTGTCATTTCGCTGACAAGGTTGAGGGTCAATAGACTTTCAATCAAGCCAATAGCAGCCAGAATAAGGGCGTACGGGAAGATGATTTTGAGGGTCTCAAAGTTAAGCGGAACACTTGGAATATGGAAAGGTGGAAGACCGCCCTTGATAGAGGCCAAGTCGCCAACACGTGGCACATCAATGCCAACAAAAATAACCAAAGCGGCAACAATACCAATGCCAGCAAGAGGTGCTGGAATAATGTTAGTAACCTTCGGCATGCCCCAAATAATCAACATGGTTAGGCCAACAAGCGCTAACATGGTCACCAAAGACCAGCCTGACATCCATTCTTTAACCCCATCGGCTCCAATCATTTGGAATTGGGTCAATTGGGCAAGGAAAATAACAATCGCCAAACCGTTTACAAAGCCAAGCATAACAGGGTGAGGGACCAGTCGGATAAACTTACCCAGATGGAAGGCACCAGCCAGAACTTGTAATATCCCCATTAAAACCACTGTGGCGAATAAGTATTCCACCCCGTGCTGAGCAACCAGAGAAACCATGACAACAGCCAGTGCGCCTGTTGCGCCTGAAATCATGCCTGGTTTGCCGCCAAACACAGCCGTTATCAAACCAACAATGAAGGCTGCATAAAGCCCCACCAACGGGTGAACACCAGCAACAAACGCAAAGGCCACTGCTTCTGGAACCAACGCCAATGCAACGGTTAAACCTGAAAGAACCTCGGTCTTAATGCACTCTGGTGTGCACCATCCTCCTTTTGGTTCTTTCCATGATTTTGGTTTTAGTTTTTCAGCGTAAGCATAAAGGGTAGCTTTTGGCACAAGGGGATTCCATCTTTTAAAGGTCTGTCTTTGACAGACTTAATATAGACTTTCCCAAAATTTGCAAAAACTTCTACTGTGCCATAACGACTTTTAAGCGTGTTTATTGCCTGTTCCAGCATCTTTGTTAGAAAGCCCAAACAATGACATCAACTTATCGCGTTGGTTATCGGTGAGTTTTTGCAGGCCATATTTTGCGGCAGGCCGCAGGCGTTTAAGCCAAATGCTGTGGTACAAACGGCCACGAACGCTCAATGGGCAGGCAAAGTGATCGATAACGATGGTTTTGTTCGTCCAGTCAGACTTGTATTGCGCGGCAACACATAAAAAGTCATAGCTTTGAATGCCGTACTCCAATGCCCAAGCAATCATTGATTCAATCTGCACTTTTCCGGGCGAATAAGAAGCCCAGTCAAGGTCATAAGCCCCTAAGAACGAGTAATAATGACCACCTTCAACAACGCCAATCTCCAGCGCGATGGGTTTGCTATCAATACTAAGTTCACCAATGACCCAATGGTTGGTTTGATTGCGCAAACTGTTTTTTTCACGCCCGTCAACTCTTGCACCCAAGCTGGTAACGAAATCAGTTAACCGTGGATCACCCATTGTTGTGGTTGGCCAATTATGCTGTTTAAGCCATTGCTGTTTCCAGCCAATTGCAACCTTTGCAAGGTCAGCAAAATGGCGGCCAGATTTGTGGACTTCAAATTTCATCACGCCAGTGCGCGACAGTTTGTTAAACCGCTTGCGACGGGGCCGCCGCGTCGATGTCTTCATGCTCGCACAATATTCATCCCAATCGGCAAATGCTCCAATGTCTAAAATGGAAGAACTCGTTGAGCCTGCAGAGCGACACTTGGTTTTCAAAAACGAGTGGACAGGTGAGGTTTCAGGCACATTATGCAAACGCACGATGTCGATGTTTTTAAGGTCGCAAATTGTGCGCCAAACACCACTGGTCACGCTCTTAACATCACATGCAATATCAACAAGCGGGCTTCCATATTGGATGATTGGTGTACCTAACCATGAAAGAACAGCCACATTGGAGGTGGTTGATCTTTGCATTGGCCATACGCAAACCAATTCCCCATCTTGAAAGGCTGTAATGATGATCGGTACATATTCGCCATTACTTTTCCATTGTTCCAACCAATTTTTACACCAGTTAAAACTTTGGAAAATGCCTAGTTGCCCACGGGTTTTCGTTTCAAGTGCAAGCCAACTCTCTTCTAATTGGTTTAAACCAACTAGAGTTTCAGTGATTGAAACTGAAATTTGAGTATTTATGGCCTGATTTGACGCCAACACTTCAATGGTCCCTACTTTGCCAATACAGTTTGTTGAGATTGCCCCAATGGGCAGATGTTGCCACTCTTTGTTGGGTCAATTGTAAATTCAGAACGAATTTTGCGTTCCACGGGAGAATTTAAACCCAGCTTCTTGGCCACTAAACCCAGGCCCGTTTTAGCCAAAGCCCCAAGACCGTTTATTGTAACGGGTGCAGGGGTAATGCCCGCACGTCGCCGCAGTAATCCATTGGCAAATCGAATGCCATATTCGCGCATGCCGTTATTGGAATAAAACTCGGTTTGAAGGGAAACATTCAAACCTGAAATGTTGTCAACACGATGCGGCCAAAAGTGTGGCCAATTTGCTGCTTGTCCAGGTTCAAGGTCATAGACCGATGCAACGTCGTCCCATTCGGGGCGATAGGCGATTTCTTCTTCGCTTTCACGCAGGATGACTTTTTCAATGGTCTCGTCGGCAGAAAATTCAACCTTGTCCAAATCATAAAGGTAAACCCGCTTGCGACCGCGAATGTGCCACAAAATAACTTCGGCGCAATCAAGGTGGCACAACACTTTTGCTTCCGGAGATGAAATCAGTAAGTTGCTGGTCAAGTTATGGTAGCTGAACTTATCGTTGGCTTGCTTTAGTTGTTTGAACCCTTCTTCAGCCACGCCATGGTAATGAGGTGCGATTTCTCGCAGTCCTTGCAGTTGTAACCATAATCTGCCGTTTTTAATCGCCTCGAGAACGTCTTTTCCAGACATATCTCCAATGACACCGTTTTGCCATTTGTCGCCATAACCGTCTTCGTTTAGCGCGCCAAGCGTATAATACTGAGGCCCAGTTTGGCGGGCCAAATCGATGAGTTCAGTGAGTTTTTCATCACCAAATAAGGGGTTTTCTGCGAAGTTGTGACCTAAAAGCGTTTCTTTTTGGGTCAATCCACGTGCATTTTCAGCACTGATTTGTACTTGATTGGTCATTTCACGCCTCCATAACGTATATTATTTATTTGCCCGCAAAGCGCATGCCACTATTTGTTTTTTTGTGCGTACATGCGATTTGCGAGATATTTATCCTCGTACTTGTCGAATTAATTCAGCCAAACTTGGTTCACCGTTTGGTGTTGCTGGTGTTGGTGCTGGTTGAGGGGTAACTGCTGGCTGTTGTGCTGCTGCTGTTGGTTGCGGCGGTTGCGCTAGCGGTGCAGGTGAAGCAGGCTGCTGTGCCTGAGCTTGCATTTGAACTGGTGCAGGCTGTGTATGAATCGGTTGCGCTAAAACAGGTTGTGGCTGCACAGGTTGCGGTGATACTGGCGCTGCTTGCATATGGGGTGGTGCTGCCTGAGTTGGTGCTGCCTGAATTGGTGTAGATTGAATTGGCGCAGGTTGAGGCGGGGCCATTGGGGAAGGGGTTGGCGCAACAGGCGCAACAGTTTGTGGCATTGTTGGCGTAGCTGCTACCGAAGTTGCTACAGGGGCTTGGGCAATCGGTTGAGGGATCATCGGAGCAACTGGAGCTATGGCAGCTGTTGGAGGCGTATTTAAAATTGCCTCTGGTTGTATGTCTGCAGGCTGGTCAGGAATATTAGGGATGGAAGCTGGACGCTTAAACATTTCATCGGCAGGGATTTCAGGGACAGAAATTTGGGTTTGCTGACGCCAGCTTGCCACGATGTTTTCAAGGAAGTTAGGGTCTTGAACACCACGGCTCCAGTTTTTAGAAAAGCTTGCGGTTGAACTTTTAGGCAATGAATCTTGTGGCAATAAGTCAAATTTGATGCGAGTTGGCAGAGCAACGCCTTCGCCAAAAGCCACCGCTTCACCAGCGCCCATTGTTGGCATAAACTCAAGCAAACTAGCTGCTGCATCTGAAATGCCTGCGCGTAAAATTTCCTGATCTTTCTCGTTGGTCAAACGCATCGAAAACACAGTGTTGCATTGTGATAAAATTGTTGGATCAAGTTCGGCAGGGCGCTGCGATACGATACAAAGCGAAACGCCATACTTACGGCCCTCTTTGGCAATTTTAGAAATGGCACGTTTTGTGGGTTCAAACCCACTTGATGAATCAAACGGCACATAACGGTGTGCTTCTTCGCAAACAAAAGTAATAGGCACTTGTCCACCTGACCATAGGCCAAAATCAAAAGCCATACGGGCCAATACAGAAACCACAACATTGATAATTTCAGACGGCAACCCGCCAAGCTCAAGAATGGTAATGGGTTTGCCGTTCACAGGAATCCGGAATAAGTGGCCAATTACTTCAGCCATTGAATCGTGAATTGTGAGGCCACCAAACATAAAGCTATAGCGAGAATCACGTGAAATTTGTTCAATTCGGGCTTTCAGACGCTTATACGGCGCAAGCTCGCCTTTATGCTCAAGCTTACCCAGCGCCTCATCTAATAGGCCAATGAGATCAGAAATACGATATGGAATGGGTGTGTCGATACCTACAGAACCATCGTCATTATTGTCTCGAGATCGCAGCTTTGAGGGCTTATCACCGTTTCGTTGGCCTTTGTAACGTTTCTTAGCCATCGGAATGAGTTCGCGCAAAATCTCAGTGTCGGCATCGCGTCCAGCTTGGCTACCAATAATGATTTCTGACATTTCTTCAAAGTTTAGAAGCCAGAACGGTAAGTTGAGGTTTGCTGGTGTAACAACTTCGCCATACTCTTTAAAAGCTGCAGCATACTCGCGGTGAACATCAAGTAACAGAATATGAGCTTGTGGATTGGCCTCAAGAATACGTCGAAAAATGAGCGCAACCGAACATGATTTACCTGTACCTGTGGTGCCAAGAACAGCAAAGTGTTTGCCTAGAAGGTCATCGGTTTTAACCATTGCTGGAATTGATGGATCTTGCTGAATATGACCGATGCGAACCGAATCCGAGCCATCACAAGCATAAGCCATTGCGAGCTCTTGACGGGTCGCGCGCGCCACAACATCACCAAGAGCTGGGTAACATGAAATACCGCGGCGGAAATGGGTTGGGTTGCCGTTGGCATCTTTTGGCAGTTCGCCAATGAATTCAACTTCAACAATACGCAATTCGTTTTCACCATTTTCACTTGGCGTTGGTGTACTCAAACTTGAAATAAGCGCTAAAGCAATAGAAGGTTCGGTATTCACTTTTAAAAGAGTACCGATTTCGGGGCTTTTTTGCATATCCTCAGGCAAGGAATGGTCTTGCTCAAGCAAAATAATAGCATGTGCACCAGTCACAGCCACAATGCGGCCGATCTTTGCTGATGAATCAGCAACAGGCGCGATATTTGGAGTTTGATTTGGTAAAGCCAAATTTGTCATTCATCGTGTCTTTCAGTGTGTTGCTGCTTTAGCAGTCATTGTTTGTGGAGTAGTTTTTATAGCGTGCTCAACCGTTGGTAAGAAAACCAAAATAACAGTTCCTTCACCCTTACGGCTCTTAACTTGCAATGTGCCGTTGTGCATTTTTACCAGTTCATTTGAAATCGGTAGCCCAAGTCCAGTGCCTTCATGTTGTTTGTTGAATCCAGAGTTCACCTGCCCAAATGGGCGCAACGCCGTCAGAGTTTCCTCTTCGCTCATGCCTTGTCCAGTGTCTTGAACTGAAATGCAGACATAACCATCGCCCATGTTTTTAAGGGCGCAATGTATTTTGCCATGGTCGGTTGTGAATTTCACAGCGTTCGACAATAGGTTAAGCAGAATTTGTTTGAGCCGCAGGGGGTCAGCGTGAATTAACGGAATATCTGATGGTAAAGTGAAGGTGAGTTCGATGTTTTTGTCTTTGGCCTTAGCGTCAATCAAAAGTTCACAGCTTTTGATAACTTCGACGGTATCAACAGTTTCCAAATCGACTTCTAACTTACCCGCTTGAATTTTTGAGACGTCCAATATGTCATTGATTAGCGCTAAAAGGTGCTCGGCAGCTTCATGAATATAGCCCGAATATTGATTTACTTTTACTGGATCTGTGATTTTTAAGGTCGTCAGCATATCTGAAAACCCGATAATGGCATTAAGAGGCGTGCGAAGCTCATGGCTCATATTAGCAATGAATTCTGACTTGGCCTTTGAGGCAAGTTCAGCCTCAACCTTAGCAGCATTAAGTGCCAGGCTAGATTTCTGGCGGGTGATATTACTACCAAACCCGTCTGAAAACTCGGCCATCAATGATCCGTGCTTAAACCAGCTTTTCCCAAACGTACGCAAACCCATTACTCCCTTTTCTTAGCATGGAGTACCACACGAGCTTATAATGGACGGTTAATTATGGTGGTTTTTTTAAAGTGTTTTGGTGAGAAAAAGTGCACCATTTGTCGCGTTAAGGAGGTTGAATTTGCAGATTTTAAGCAAACCTCTTTTACCTTTGGCCGATAAGTGATAGAATTAAATCAACGTAATGATTTTAGGCGACGGAAATGTCTCGCCGCGCGCGACCGTTTTGGGTACTAGCGCGCGAAGGATAGTTTTATAGCGCCGGGTTGGAAGAAGTGACCTTAGAACAGGCAAATGGTGGAAGTGCGCCTTCGCATGACCATAACAAAGATCGCCATAATGGTGATAAAAGGCGGCCTAAACGCTCGCGCTTTCGCAATAGACCGCGGCGGCCTCAGCGCCGTACATTTCCAAGCGATGCAAAATTGTATGGCGCCTTAGATTTGGGCACCAACAATTGTCGTTTGCTGGTTGCAACACCTTCGCACGGCGGTTTTGAAGTGGTTGATGCCTTTTCACGCATTGTGCGGTTGGGCGAAGGAGCTGGTGCCAACAAACGTTTAAGCCAAGAGGCGATGGATCGCACGATCAGCGCTTTGCGGGTTTGCTCAAACAAACTAAAATATCTGAAAGTGGACCGTTTCCGGCTTATCGCAACTGAAGCCTGTCGCATGACCGATAATGGCGCGCTTTTTCTACAACGCGTTAAAGACGAAATCGGCTTAGAGCTCGAAATGATCGACCGCGCCACTGAAGCCCAGTTGGCTGTTGCAGGTGCTTCTCCACTTATTTGCGAAGATGCAACGCGTGTCTTGGTGTTTGATATTGGCGGCGGCTCAACCGAGCTTGCGTGGCTCAGCATTGAAAATGGCGAACAAAAAATTGAGGCTTGGACATCAATTCCAGCTGGTGTTGTAACCGTGGCCGAAGAATTTGGCGGCGTGTTTGTTGATGAAAAAGTTTTCGCGGCAATGAGAGAGAAAATTCGCCCAAGCATGGAAAAGTTCTCCAAAGAAACAAAAGATTTTTGTAAAGATGGACAAGGACCATGTCACTTGCTTGGCACATCTGGCACCGTCACCACCATTTGTGGCATTCATTTACAACTACCGCGTTATGATCGTTCAGCCGTTGACGGATGTTGGCTCAATGGCCACGACATGGGCTCGGTCACGCAAGAGTTATTGATGATGAGCCACCAACAACGCGCCGCATCTCCGTGTATCGGCGAGCAACGTGCTGATTTGGTTATGGCAGGTTGTGCCATTTTTGAAGAAATTCGTGCTATATGGCCTACAGACCGTATTCGCGTTGCAGATCGCGGTTTGCGCGAAGGCATTTTAGCAAGTTTAATGAAGGAGGATGGCGTCTATGGCAAAAATCCGTAAACCATCTGGCTGGAACAAATCAAAAGGTGAGGCGGGTGATGGCAATAATTCGCGCACCGCACGAGACCTAAAGCAGCGGGTTAAAACCGCGCGTGGCCGCACCGTGTCATCGGCTCGTTGGTTGGCACGTCAGCTCAATGACCCTTATGTCGGCATGGCAAAAAAAGAAGGTTACCGCTGTCGCTCGGCCTTTAAGCTGAGCGAAATTGATGACCGTTTTAAATTCCTAAAACCTGGTCAAGCTATTGTGGACTTGGGCGCAGCGCCTGGCGGTTGGTCGCAAGTGTGCGCGCGGCGCGCTGATGCAGCCGAAGGCAAGGGCCGCATTGTTGGCATTGATCTGCACGAAGTTGAAGCCATTGCAGGCGTGACCTTGTTCAAAAAAGATTTCTTTGATGAAGATGCCCCCCAAGTGCTGATTGATGCGCTGGGTGGTGTTTATGCTGATGTGGTCTTGTCAGATATGGCAGCACACGCAACAGGCCATAAACAAACCGATCATTTGAAGATTATCGACCTTGCAGAAACCGCTTTAGAGTTTGCTATGGAGATTCTAAAGCCGGGCGGCACATTCCTGTGCAAAGTGCTACGCGGTGGGTCAGAACATGAGTTGTTGGCCAAGTTGAAGAAAAACTTCAAATCCGTCAAACACATCAAACCCCAAGCCAGCCGCGCTGATAGTGCTGAGTTGTTTGTATTGGCTCAAGGGTTTAAAGGCCGTAAATCATTGTTGTAAAATTACGGCCCGCATTGTTAACCTACATTTCCACCATCATCGCTCACACCTTGAGCGTTGACCGCTTTGGATGGGCTCTAGCGATAACAACAAAAGTGTAAAACAACTTTTGACACCTTTACCTACCACCCCAAACAATGGTATAGGACCACGTCAACCAAGCGACTCAAATCCAGATCGGATTCGCCGCCTTTTTATGTAGCAAGTGTTTTGTTTCATAGGGCGGCTTTTTATATATGAAAGGTTGGCACCATGGCTGCTACACGCGATAGTTCTCAA
Organism: Hyphomicrobiales bacterium; assembly: GCA_027067085.1. GTDB lineage: Bacteria > Pseudomonadota > Alphaproteobacteria > Rhizobiales > Aestuariivirgaceae > JALWJW01. The sequence continues at coordinate 832 of JAMOMM010000137.1, read as the reverse complement.
TTTCCCGAATATCTAACCTTTGACGATGTTTTGTTAAAACCTGCGGCTTCATCGGTAATGCCAGGGCAAGTGGACACCTCGTCGAAATTAACCCGTGATATTACCTTGTCGTTGCCAATCATTTCAGCAGCAATGGACACCGTGACCGAAGCACCAATGGCCATTGCCATGGCACAAGCGGGTGGCATTGGTGTTTTGCACCGTAATATGGATGCCGATGTTCAAGCCGACCATATCAGGCAGGTTAAGCGCTTTGAAAGCGGCATGGTTTTAAACCCTGTCACGATAACACCAGATGCAACGCTGGCCGATGTTATTGCGCTCAAAACCAAACACAATATTTCTGGTATCCCAGTTGTTGCCAGAAAGAACGATAAGGGAAAACCAGAGCGCGTTGTTGGTATCATAACCAACCGTGATGTACGGTTTGCCCGTGATATGAATAAAACGGTTGCCGAATTGATGACCCGTGAAGTGGTGACCGTAAAAGAGGGCGTTGAAATGGATGATGCCCGTCGTTTACTTCACAAGCACCGCATTGAAAAACTTATTGTTGTCGATGATGAAAAGCGATGTATCGGCCTGATTACTGTCAATGACATGGAAAAAGCTAAACATAACCCAAACGCTTCTAAGGATAACCAAGGCCGCTTGCTTGTTGCAGCGGCCACCTCAACGGGTGATGCAAATTTCGCCCGCGCTGAACAATTGGTTGATGCTGGCGTTGATGTGATGGTGGTGGATACTGCTCATGGCCATTCAATTCACGTGATTGAACAGGTTAAACGCATCAAACGCTTATCAAACAAACTGCAAGTTATTGCGGGCAATG
>JAMOMM010000136.1 GCA_027067085.1 Hyphomicrobiales bacterium | reverse complement strand
GATTGTTTTGGTGCAAGGTTATCAAGGGTCAGTGGCAAGTTGGCGGGCAACGGGTGTGACGCAGGTTTTAAGCCGCAATCATTGGCAAGATGGTGGACATTATTCGGCCCGTGGTTCGCAAGTTGTGCATTGGGAAAATGCGACTAAGAGTAAAAACCGTTTCATCACCATAGATTTACCGACAGAAACCCCAATCACTTTTCAAGCCCAATTTCTTGGCGCTTATGTTGAGCAAATCATCAAGCGTTACCCAAAAGATAAACTTCACTTGGTTGGCCATTCTGCCGGTGGTGTTGTTGCGCGCGCCTTTATGGTCAGGTATCCGATGATGAAGGTTCAAACCTTGATTACCATTGCCAGCCCCCATCTTGGCACTGATAAGGCTGAAACAGGCTTGCAAGTGGCAAACAGCCCTCTATCTTGGTTTACACCGATGGTGGGAGCCGGCACGATCAACCGCTCGCGAGGGCTGTATGCACAGTTGGTGCGTGAAAGACCGAATAATTACCTTGGTTGGTTGAATCATCAAAAGCACCCCAAGGCGCGTTATGTCTCGATTATAAGGGCTGTCTCTGATGGCTGGGTGCCCGCTTGGAGCCAAGACATGAACGGTGTTAGCGCGCTGCGTGGTCAGAGCGAAACTTACCCCGTTTCAGGTCGTCATGACCTTAATGTGTATGATGGTTTGACGATCTTGAATATTTTGGAAAAAAATAAAAAGTAGTGCTTTTCGTATTGAATTGAACTTACTTTGAGATCTGAACAGGCTTGTTTTATAAGCTCTGTCTGCGCCCAGCAAGTAAGCTTTAATCTATGAAAACGCGATACACTCGAAGCTGCGGTGACAGAACGCTTGACCTAGCGCCCGTGCGGTGTCAAAAGCCCATGCATGACTGATTTATCCCATATTAGAAACTTCTCGATCGTGGCGCATATTGACCACGGAAAATCCACTCTAGCCGATCGCTTGATTCAGCTCACTGGTGGCTTGTCCGAACGTGATATGAAAGAACAAGTTCTTGACTCAATGGATATTGAACGCGAGCGCGGTATTACGATTAAGGCGCAAACGGTACGTTTAGATTACACTGATGCGGATGGTAAGAAATTTGTTCTTAATCTGATTGATACGCCTGGCCACGTGGATTTTGCCTATGAGGTTAGCCGCTCGCTTTCAGCGGTTGAAGGATCCCTTTTGGTCGTTGATGCCAGCCAAGGGGTTGAAGCGCAAACTCTGGCCAATGTTTATCAGGCTATTGAAAACGATCATGAAATTATTACCGTGCTCAATAAAATTGACCTTCCCGCGGCAGAACCTGATCGCATTAAGCAACAAATTGAAGATGTGATTGGTATTGATGCCAGTGATGCAGTTGAAATTTCAGCAAAAACTGGATTTGGTATTGAAGAGGTTTTAAAGGCAATTGTTGAACGTTTGCCCGCACCTGTGGGTGATGTAGATGCCCCTTTAAAAGCAATGCTGGTGGATAGTTGGTATGACAAATACCTTGGTGTTGTCGTGCTTGTTCGGATCATCGATGGCCAGTTGAAAAAGGGTCAAAGAATTAGATTGATGGCGACTGATGCAAGCTATCTTGTCGATCAGGTTGGGGTGTTTCGTCCAACGATTGAATATACAGGTATTCTTGGCCCTGGCGAGCTTGGGTTCTTTACAGGTGCGATTAAAGAGGTTTCTGACACGCGCGTTGGTGATACGGTTACGGATGAAAAGCGTCCGTGCGCGCAAGCCGTTGGCGGGTTTAAACCTGCACAACCAGTTGTGTTTGCTGGGTTTTTCCCCGTTGATACCGCTCAATTTGAAAATATGCGTGATGCAATGGCAAAGTTGCGGCTTAATGATGCGAGCTTTGAATTTGAGATGGAAACATCTGCGGCGCTGGGCTTTGGTTTTCGTTGTGGGTTCCTTGGGCTTTTGCATCTAGAGATTGTTCGCGAGCGTATTGAGCGTGAATTTGATATTGATCTGATTACCACGGCACCTTCGGTTATTTACAAATTACATATGCGTGATGGTGAGGTTATCGATTTGCATAATCCAGCGGACATGCCCGATGTGATGGCCATTGACCATATTGAAGAACCATGGATTACGGCAACGATTTTGGTGCCTGATGAGTATTTGGGTTCTGTACTTAAATTGTGCGAAGACCGTCGCGGTCGTCAAAAAGAACTGACGTATGCAGGTTCGCGCGCCATGGTGATTTATGAATTACCGCTTAATGAAGTGGTGTTTGATTTTTATGATCGCTTGAAATCAGTGACGCGTGGGTACGCTAGTTTTGATTATCAAATGAGCGGTTATGAAGAAAGCGATTTGGTTAAAATGCAAATTTTGGTCAATGGCGAACCTGTGGATGCTTTATCGATTGTTGTGCATCGCGGGCGGGCCGAACAGCGCGGGCGCGGTATGTGCGAAAAGTTGAAAGAGCTTATTCCACGTCATCTGTTTAAAGTGCCCATTCAGGCAGCGATTGGCGGCAAGGTGATTGCTCGCGAAACCATTGCGGCGATGCGTAAAGATGTGACGGCCAAATGCTATGGTGGTGATATTTCACGCAAACGCAAACTGCTTGATAAGCAAAAAGCTGGTAAAAAGAAAATGCGCCAGTTTGGCCGTGTGGATATTCCACAAGATGCCTTTATCAATGCCCTTAAAATGGATGATAATTGATTGGGTTGGCAACCATCTTTTTAAGGGTGTTGGAAATTTGGGAATGGCTTAATTACTTGAAGCCATCCCAAAATGCTTTTGCTTTGGAAAAGAAACCAGCCGATTGTGGTGAGTTATCACGCTTTTCAGCTTCAAATTCTTTGAGTAAGTCTTGTTGCTTTTTCGATAGATTTACTGGTGTTTCAACATTTACCTGAATGTACATGTCGCCCTTTTGTTGGGAGCGAAGTACGGGCATGCCTTTACTGCGTAATCTAAACTGTTTGCCTGACTGGGTGCCTTCAGGAATGGTCACACGGGCTTTGTTGCCGTCAATTGTTGGCACTTCCACATCACCGCCTAAAGCTGCTGATGCCATGGTTATGGGGACGCTACAGAACAAGTCGGCGCCATCACGTTGAAAGAACTCGTGTGGTTTAAGTGATAGGAAAATATAAAGATCGCCCGTTGGGCCACCGCGTGCACCAGCTTCGCCTTTGCCAGCCACTCTAATGCGCGTGCCATCCTCAACACCTGCAGGGATGTTGACAGACAAGGTGCGCTCTTTATTGGCGCGCCCTTGGCCGTTACAATCTGTGCAAGGGTCACTAATGGTTTGGCCTTGGCCATGACAAGCAGGGCAGGTGCGTTCAACCGTAAAGAAGCCTTGTGAGGCGCGAACAGCGCCAGCACCGCCACATGTTCCACACGTTGTGGGCGAAGTGCCAGGTTTTGCGCCCGAGCCATCGCATGTTTCGCATGTAACCGAGGTTGGGACGTTAATTTGAGCTGACTTACCTTTAAAAGCATCGATCAGGGAAATTTCTAAATTATAACGAAGGTCAGAACCGCGTTGTGCGCCACCGCCGCCTTGACGCCTGCCGCCACCGCCGCCCATGAAGTCGCCAAATAAATCTTCAAAAACATCTGACATTGATGAGGAAAATTCTGGTCCAAAACCACCAGCACCACCAGCGCCTGGCCCGCCATTTTCAAATGCTGCATGGCCAAAACGGTCATAAGCAGCACGGGTTTGCGGGTCTTTTAAAGCGTCGTACGCTTCGCTGATTTCTTGAAATTTTTCTTGAGCAGATTCATCGTCACGATTTGCATCGGGATGGTATTTTTTTGCTAATTGACGAAATGCATTTTTGAGTTGTTTTTCATCGGCTTGACGATCAACGCCCAACACTTCGTAAAAATCACGTTTAGCCATAATAGACCACCGTTTCCAAATTCAACCACACCCAAACGTGATGTTTGGGTGTGGCTGGTTTTATTGTTAAAGGTTGCTTAGTCTGATTTCTTGTCGTCGCCTTTGATTTCTTCAAAATCAGCATCGACAATATCATCATCGCCAGCAGCGCCCTCTTCTGCATCACTAGCTTCTTGAGCTTGAGCATCTTGATAGATGGCCTCGCCAAGTTTCATTGATGCTTGGGCAAGATCATTGGTTTTTTCTTTAACCGCTTCGACATCAATATCATCTGCTTCCATTGCTTCTTTCAAGTTTGAAATGGCAACTTCAATTGTTGATAGATCAGCTTCAGAGACCTTATCGCCAGCTTCTTTCATAGTCTGCTCAGTTGAATGGATGAGCGCTTCGGCATGGTTTGTTGCTTCAACGACATCTTTTTGTTTTGCATCTTCATCAGCGTGAGCCTCAGCGTCTGCAACCATTTTTTCAACTTCATCATCACTCAAACCACCAGAGGCTTGAATTTGGATTTTTTGCTCTTTGCCTGTTGCCTTATCGCGGGCCGAGACATTTACGATACCGTTGGCATCAATGTCGAATGTCACCTCGATTTGCGGCATACCGCGTGGGGCATTTGGAATACCGACAAGATCAAACTGACCAAGGGCTTTATTGTGCGCGGCAATTTCACGCTCGCCTTGATAGACACGAATGGTCACAGCGGTTTGATTATCTTCAGCTGTTGAAAACACCTGAGATTTCTTGGTTGGAATTGTGGTGTTGCGATCAATCAAACGAGTGAACACACCGCCAAGAGTTTCAATACCTAGAGACAATGGTGTTACATCAAGCAATAGAACGTCTTTAACATCACCTTGCAAAACGCCAGCCTGAATAGCGGCACCCATGGCAACAACTTCATCAGGATTCACGCCTTTGTGGGCTTCTTTACCAAAGAACTTGTTGACCACTTCGATGACTTTAGGCATGCGCGTCATGCCACCAACGAGAATAACTTCGTCAATGTCATTTGCTGTAAGGCCTGCATCTTTAAGAGCGCTCTTACATGGCTCGATAGTACGTTTGATTAAGTCTTCAACCAGAGATTCAAGTTTTGCACGTGTAAGCTTTAAGGTCAGGTGTTTTGGGCCAGACGCATCGGCTGTAATAAACGGCAAGTTAACTTCAGTTTGCGTTGCAGAAGACAATTCAATTTTGGCTTTTTCAGCGGCTTCTCTAAGGCGTTGAAGCGCCATTTTATCAGTGCGTAGATCGATTGAATTTTCTTTTTTGAACTCATCAGCCAAATAATCAACCAAACGCATGTCAAAGTCTTCACCACCAAGGAATGTATCGCCATTGGTTGATTTTACTTCAAAAACGCCATCGCCAATTTCAAGGATGGACACATCGAACGTACCACCACCAAGGTCATAAACCGCAATAGTGCCTGCTTCTTTTTTGTCCAAACCATAGGCCAAAGCTGCAGCTGTTGGTTCGTTGATAATGCGTAGCACTTCAAGGCCAGCAATTTTACCAGCATCTTTTGTTGCTTGGCGTTGGCTGTCATTAAAGTAAGCAGGAACAGTGATAACCGCTTGAGTTACATCTTCACCCAAATGGCGTTCGGCTGTTTCTTTCATTTTTTGCAAAGTGAAAGCTGCAATTTGTGCAGGCGCATACTTTTCGCCTTGGGCCTGAACCCAAGCATCGCCATTGTCTGCTTTAACGATTTTATAAGGAACAAGCTTTTTGTCCTTTTTGACCATTTTGTCATCAAAACGGCGGCCGATAAGGCGCTTAATCGCAAACAGGGTGTTTTCTGGGTTTGTCACCGCTTGGCGCTTGGCTGGCATGCCAACCATTGTTTCGCCTTCAGTGTTAAATGCAACGATTGATGGGGTTGTACGCCCACCTTCGGCATTTTCAATAACCTTAGGGGTTTTTCCGTCCATTACCGCAACACAAGAGTTTGTTGTGCCTAGGTCAATACCAATAACTTTACTCATAATAGTCCTCCATTTCGGCAAACCACGCTCAAGCCTGATTTCAGCACTTGAATGTTCTCAAGAAAGATTTTGAGAACCAGTTTCCATGGTGTTTAAATTTAAGTTGTGAACTTGATAAACTCTATCAAATTCTTGCTTCGTTACGCTATATAGGGGGGTGAGGGCGTGACATCAAGTTTTTCAGATGTTTTTTAGGTAAAGAATTTGACTGAAATTGATTTTAATGGTTTTCGGGTATTTCCAGCGTTGCTATCGCGCCAAATTCAACGGCAAATTGTTGATGAGGTTTCAGCATTGGTGAGCCAGTCACCACTTTTTCGCCCTGTTATGCCTAAAACGGGCGCACCCTTTTCGGTTCGAATGAGCTGCTTGGGGAAATTGGGCTGGGTTTCAGACAAAAATGGTTATCGTTATCAAGACACTCACCCCGTTACGGGTGATAATTGGCCAGCAATCCCTGCTTGTTTGCATAATATTTGGAGCGAGGTGGCAAACTATGTCAAACAGCCGCAAAGCTGTATTGTAAATTATTATGATGGTGAAGCAAAAATGGGGTTACATCGCGATCAAGATGAAGAAGATTTAGACGCGCCAATCGTTTCTATCTCACTTGGTGATACGGCTATTTTTCGGATAGGCGGGGCGGAACGAAAAGGCCCGACGAGATCAATTAAGCTCTCATCGGGCGATGTGGTTGTCCTTGGTGGTCCATCGCGTCACTTTTATCACGGGATAGACAGGGTTTTATCAGGTTCATCTCGCTTATTGAAGAATGGTGGGCGGTTAAACCTGACACTTAGATGCGTTACTTAGTGGTGCGTTAAATAGTGATGTGCTGCTAAACAAGAACGCCGCGTTCCATAAGTTTAAATCCTGCGAACCCACCAATAATGATTGAAATCAGCGCAACAAATGAACCAAGTGCCAGTGTTGATATACCGCCAATGCCTTGGCCAACGGTACAACCTAAAGAGGTTACTGCGCCAAAGCCCATTAAGGTGCCACCTAGTAAGTGACGGATAAGGTCGTTCTTATCGGCAAAACCACCAATGGCAAAATTGCGTGAAATGATTGATGCAATAAATGCGCCCAAAATCATACCAAACACTGTCGCGATGGAAAAGCTAATTGAAGAACCTGTAAAGGTCATTAAATATTGCAAGGCGTTTGCCGTTGGCGAAACAAAGTTTAATGAAAACAATGGTACTGGCTCAAAGTCATCAAAGCCAAGTGTGCCCGTGGCCCACCAAGCAGCTGCAACCAATAAGCCGATTGCAACGCCTGCAAAGATGTGGGTGCCTGATTTGCGGAATTTGCTGTTTGAAAAACTAAAACCTAAAAGCAATGCGGCCATAATGGCACCGCCAACAAGTATGGCTGTTTTTTCTGCTAAACCAAATTTAGCCGCCAGAATGGTATTTACTCCAGTATTGTCTAGGCCAAGTTTGGTCATGTCTAAGGAACCAAGGTCTGTTATGGCAATGCGAACGGGAGCGAGAATGCCGCGTAAAGTCATATAAGCAGATATGGCAATAATAATGACAACGAAGAAGCCTTTAAGGTCGCCGCCACCAAAACGGAGCAAGCTTTTGGCCCCGCAACCAGAGCCAAATACCATGCCAACACCAAAGATCAACCCGCCAACTACAAAGGCCAGCCAATTAAAGGTTGATGAGAGGTAGATTGAACGGCTCATATCAACATATTCGAAATAAGCCAAAGCTTGGGTTGCAATGACCGCGATGCCCATGGCTAATACCCACGTGCGAAACCGATCCCAATTGCCAAATGCATTGATGTCAGACAATGCGCCCATGGTACAAAAATTAGTTTTTTGCATGATGAAGCCCAGTAGTGTGCCGATGACCAAACCTGCGATGGCGACGCGCATGCCTACTGGATACTCTAATGTCTGCTCCCACAGACCCGATAACATTTCCATAAATAATCCCTCCAAAAATTTGGATTACATTCACACATTAGAATGCGTTAGGCAAGATGAATATAAGCAAAAATGAATGTTCACTGGAAGTTGATGTTAGTCAATGTAACGGTATCTGACGGCTCTTACCATTTAGGCATAATCGAACTGAACAAGGAGAAGAGACAATGTCTGTAAAAACAATTCTTGTGGCTCTTAATGAAGTCGATCAATGTGATAAATTGATTAAAACAGCGGCTATGCTTGGGCAAAAGCATCAAGCGCATATTATTGGTATGTTTGTTATTCCAGCAGCAGAAGTTTATCCAGCTGTCGGTATGGAACTATCAACGCAAGTTTATGCTGGCCATCGCCAGTTCTATATTGACCACAGCGATGAAATTAAAGAAAAATTTGATACGGAAATGCAGCGCCAAGGTGTGCAATCAGAATGGCGTATGGTTGATATTAAGTCTTCTTTGGTTGCAGATGGTGTTTTGCACCATGCCCATCAGGTTGACCTTATTATTGCGCCACAAAAACAGGAAAATTCGAGTTCTGGAATGGAAACGGATTTCACTGAACGATTGATTATGGAAAGTGGGCGTCCTGTATTAGTTCTGCCTGCCTTTGGAGATTTTCCTGAAATTGGTACTGAAGTGTTAATTGGGTGGAACGGTACAAAAGAAGCTGCACGGGCAGTGTTTGATGCGATGCCGTTAATGCGGGACGCTAAAAAAGTATCCATCGGATGGGTTAATCCTGACGATGACCTTGAAGATGGTGAGATTCTACCCGGCAGTGAATTGGCTGTTAGTTTGGCCCGTCATGATCTTAATGTGACTGCTAAAGCGTTGCCAACAGATGGTTTGCCAGTGGGGGATGCATTGCTCAACCAGGCCAGCGAAAGTGGTGCTAATTTATTGGTTATGGGTGCTTATGGTCATTCTCGTATTCGCGAGTTTGTTTTCGGCGGTGCTACCCGCAGTATTTTGGAAACGATGACTGTTCCCGTCTTAATGTCCCACTAGAGTCGTTCTGATTTACATTGAACCAGAACGACCTACTTAAGGTATTGATAGTCTTGCATTTCATGCCGTGTTTGTGATTCAAACAAAACATGAAATACTCTAGTGCGTGACGCGTTGAATTGAATTTACTTGTTTTGCCTGAACGGGCTTGTAAGGCAAGCCCTGCCTCAGGCGAGCAATTGAATGCTTGAATCCAAGAAAACGCGACGTACTCTAGAATGTTTCAAATCCCTAAATAGGTCGCTCTGGTTCAATACAAGCCAGAACGGTTTTAAGGTAAAAAAGGAGACAAAAATGTCTTTGTCAAAAATACATATGGAACTTGCCCGCTCACCTGAATTTCCCAACGGCAGTGCGTTGCATGGTTTTGAGTTTGTTGCCCCCATCAATAGTGATGGGTTTATTGATGTGGAATCATGGCGCGAACAAAAAGAAAATTGTCGGGTTGTTCGGTTTTGGGGCACACAGGAACACGAGCTTGGTCATTTAGTGCGAAAACCTGGTGGATCGTGGGCGTTTCATTACGACATTCATGGTGATGAGGATGATGACGATACTGGTTATCGTTTTGGTGCACACCCGTTACGCGCGGGTGAGTATCTTTCTATTAAAGACCATGATGATGATGAAATGCATACTTTTAAGGTAATGTCTGTTCAACCTATCTAGAGTCGGTCTGGTTTAAATTGAACCAGACCGACCAACTTAAGGTATTGATAATTTTGCGTTTCATGCAGTGTTTGTGATTCAAACAAAACATGAAACGCTCTAGAGGCAGTTTGGTTTACATTGAGCCATAACGACCTATTAAAGGTATTGATAATTTTGCGTTTTATGCTGTGTTTGAAATTCAAATAATCATGAAACGCTTTAGTGAGAGTAGTGCGAACCTACGTGTGAGGTTTTTATGCAGAAAAAAGTGCAAGAGCAAGCTCATTTGGTTCGCCGCCTTTCGCTGACATTGCTCATTTTATACGGCCTTGGCGTTACGGTTGGAGCTGGTATTTATGTTTTGGTTGGTGAAACGGCAAGACAGGCAGGTGTTTATGCCCCAGTATCATTCATTATCGCTGCGATAGTGATTAGTTTCACGGGCTTTTCTTATGCAGAACTTTCGACAAGGTATCCCGTTAGTGCTGGTGAAGCTGCTTATGTAAAAAATGGATTTCGATCGGGCGGGTTTTCTATACTTGTCGGCATGCTCGTTGTCACGTCGGGCGTTGTTTCTGCGGCAGCAGTTTCAATTGGCGCTGGCGGCTATTTAGCCGCTTTTGTTGATGTTCCTGAGCCAATTTTGGTTTTTTGCATTGTGATACTTCTGGGCGTAATCGCGAGTTGGGGCATTATGGAATCTGTAAGCTTGGCGGCGGTTTTTACCCTCATTGAAGTGGGCGGCCTGTTTTATGTGGTTTGGTACGGTTTATCATACAATGATGCAATTATGGAGAATAGCCACCGTCTTATACCAACTCTCGATCATACTATTTGGGCAGGTATTTTAAGTGGGGCATTGTTAGCATTTTTTGCTTTTGTTGGTTTTGAAGACATTGCCAATGTTGCAGAAGAGGTGAAAAACCCAACAAAGAATATGCCTATTGCGATTATTTTAACGCTGATATTGGCAACGTGCATTTATGTAGCAGTGGTTTCTGTTGTGGTTTTAAGTGTGCCGATTGACCAATTGGCCAATTCGAACGCGCCCCTGACGTTGATTTTTGGCGATAATTCACATACGCAAGTCATTGTCTTTAGCGGTGTTGCGGTCATTGCGACAGTAAACGGTGTGCTTGTACAGATGATAATGGCATCGCGCGTGTTATATGGTTTAGCTACTCAAGGAAGTTTGCCAGCTTTTATTGGACAGGTGAATTCACGGTTTCGTACGCCAGTAAATGCAACAATCATTGTTGTTTTAACTATTGTTGCTTTGGCTCTGTTTTTGCCAATTGCAGAGCTTGCAAAAGCGACATCAACGATTGTTCTAATCGTTTTCTTGTTTGTTAATACGGCGCTCATTCTGATTAAACTTAGGCACACCCCAGTTCAAAACGAGATTTTTGAAGTTCCTATTATAGTTCCAATTTTGGGCGTGGTGACAAGCATCTCTTTGCTGGCTGTGGGTTATATTTAACCCTTAGATTGCCGCATAAACTTTCCGATTGCAGGCGCGATGTTTTCACGGAAGCGTCGCCCATTAAAAATGCCATAGTGACCAACACCCTTTTGAATATAATGGGCTTTGTTTTTGTCAGGAATATTTGAGCAAAGGCCGTGTGCGGCTTCAGTCTGGCCAAGACCGGTGATGTCATCAAGCTCACCTTCAACGGTCATTAAAGCGGTAGATTTTATGACCGAAGGATCAACAACTTTGCCGTGGTGTTCAAAAATTCCGTTGGCGAGGGAATGTTTAATGAACACTTCTTCCACGGTTTGAAGGTAGAACTCTTTGGTTAAGTCCATCACCGATAAGTATTCATCATAAAACGTATCGTGTTTTTCAGAACTGTCGCCGTCACCTTTGACCATGTTCCAATATAAATCCTTATGGGCATCCATGTGACGTTCAAGATTCATCGTCATAAAGCCTGTGAGTTGTAAAAACCCTGGGTAAACCTCGCGCATAAAACCTGCGTTAGGGAAGGGGACTTTTACAATGACGTTTTTTTCAAACCAATCGATGCCTTTGGATTCTGCTAAGTCGTTTACGGCGGTTGGGTTTTTGCGAGTATCGACTGGACCGCCCATCAAACAAAGGCTTTTTGGGGCAAACTTGTTGTTGTCTTGAGCCATGACCGCAACGGCGGCAAGGACTGGCACCGATGGTTGGCAAACTGCCATTACATTGGTCCCTTTGCCCATGAACTCCAAAATTTCAATGACATAATCGACGTAGTTAGATAAATCAAATTGGCCTTGTGAAGTCGGCACTTTGCGCGCATCGACCCAGTCGGTGATATAAACGTCAAATTGTTCAAGCATGGTTTCAACGGTGCCACGCAAAAGAGTTGAATAGTGGCCAGACATCGGGGCCACCAATAAAAGCTTTTGTCGGGCCTTTTGTTGGGTTTTTGATAACCCTTCCAATGTAAACCGCTCTAAATTACAAAAAGGCAATTTGAATACAGTTTGCTGAGAAACGTTAAATGGCTTGTCGTTTAGAGATATGGATTGAATGCCAAACTCAGGCTTTGCATAACGGCGCGTTAGGCGCTCAAACATTTCAATCCCAGCTAACATCGAGCGACCCATTGGGCTGTCAGAAATTGGGTTTGTGGGTGATTGCCAGAACGTGCGGTTGTAACTTGCGGCCATTCTTAAAGGGGCCACAGCAGCGTGGTTCATTTCATAGAGATAGTACAACATGGATGCTTGCCTGACAAAAATTGATTTTATTGCATTGCAGCATAGCATTTGTGCAGGTGCACAGCAACAGGCCCAATTTTAACCTTTGGTCGCAGCCTTAACGCCTTTAGCCAATTTTGCTGGGTCGGTGCCATAGGCGAAATGTTTAAGGAATTCGCCTTTGGGTCCCATGAGATAAATGATGCTTGAATGGTCCATCGAATAACTATCTGCATCCGCACCCTTTTCAACTGCTTTGGAATAGTAAACCCGATAAGCCTTTGCCGCTATTGCAACTTGTTCTTTTGTTCCTGTCAAACCAACCATGCCAGGGAAAAAGTTTGAGACATAGTCTTTCATCAATTCAGGGGTGTCACGGTCAGGATCGATTGAGATAAAAATGGGTTGGATTTTTTTTGCGTCATCTCCGAGTATTTCTAATGCACCTGTCATGACTTGAAGCTCGGTTGGGCAAACATCTGGGCAGTAGGTATAGCCAAAATATATCAAGGCGTATTTACCTTCAAAATCTTTGTTAGTAACGGTTTTACCGTTTTGATCTGTTAAGGTGAAATCCCCGCCAATGAGGGCTTTACCAGAATTTCTGCTGGCGCTTTGGTTGGTTTGGGTGAGTTGATAAGTTGTGAAGCCAATAATAGCGACACCGATTAAAAGAACCAACAGGGTGAGCGTTTTTTGAGATTTTTTCATGAGGTTTGCTTTTTATTAAAAAATATTTTGACTATGATTTTTGACTATGATTAGTGCAGTTAAACAAGTTGTTATCTGACCTATATCAAGAATTTCTCTATTCGCGATAGGGCCTTGGTCAACTCTTGTTGACTGGCTGCATACGAAATTCGTAAATATCCTTTACCATTATTGCCAAATGCATCGCCGCTGATTGTTGCAACGTGGGCCTCTTCTAAAAGGCGATGTGCAAACTCTTTGCTGGGAATGCCTGTTTTCTGGGTGTTTGGAAAGGCATAAAATGCCCCTTTTGGCATTTTGCATGTGATATTGGGTATTGCGTTCAAGCCATTTACGATGAGGTCGCGGCGTTGATGGAATGATTTTACAAACTCATCTATTTCATTCATCGGACCATTTATCGCAGCTAACCCAGCCATTTGCGCGACCCCGTTTACGCATGAGTGATCGACGGTGATGAGTTTTCGGACGTGTTCAACCAATTGGATTGGCCATACACCGTAACCCAAACGCCAACCCGTCATCGCAAATGTTTTGGACCAGCCATCAAGAATGATTGTTCTGTCACGAAGGTGTTCAAACTCTAATAGTGAGGTGAAGTCAGACTGGTCAAAAATGAGTTGCCCGTAAATTTCGTCAGATAAAATGGTAACATGAGGGAATTTTTCTAAGCCATCGGCGAGCTTTTTTATTTCTGCACGAGGCACAACGCCGCCCGTTGGGTTGCCTGGCGAGTTCAAAATAATCAGGCTGGTTTTGTCGGTTATTAAAGATAAAACATCTTGAGCTTTAAAACTAAAATCAAGCTCTTCTTTGATGCCGTAAGCTACGGGCTTGGCACCGCATGAAATGATGGCTTCTAAGTAGGGTGGAAAACCGGGGTCTGGGTACAGTATTTCACTGTCCCGTCCGCCCATCAGCATGGTGGCAAAAAAGATAGTGACTTTGCCGCCTGGTACAATGATAATCTGGTCAGGGTGAACGGTGGTTTTATATCGATCCGTTAGATTGCTCGCGACGGCTTGTTTTAAAACGGGAAGGCCCGTTGGCGATGTGTATCCGTGCGGGCCATCGATGGCAGCTTTTTCAGCGGCAGCAAGAATGTGTTTGGGTGGCAAGAAATCTGGCTGACCAATACCTAGGTTGATAACGTTATGGCCTTGTGATGCCAAGTGCATGGCGCGATCTGAAACGGCAAAAGCGCCTTCTTCTTTTATCCGAGTGATGTTTTTATTAAGGCGCAGTGGTGGAGTGTTCATAAGAAGCTTCAATTGTTTATGGGGGTCAAAGCCATACCCTAACGAGGCGACCTTTATGGGGCAAGCTTTTGTCGGATAATGCGCCTCAAGTTGGATCAGAACCCTTAGAGCGTGTCAGGGATAGAGACCTTGTGGCATAACAACTTTTCTGCCAGCATACGGATCTGACCTTTGATTGATTTGCAGAGAAATCCCTAATGAATTTTATTATTGAACCACCCGCTCAACCGTTTTTATCCATCAATGGTAGCGAGCAGAAATTTCCAG
>JAMOMM010000135.1 GCA_027067085.1 Hyphomicrobiales bacterium | reverse complement strand
TCGTAAGGGTCGAAGTCAAGTCCCGTTGTTGTTGCAACACCAGCTTCGTTGAGCATTTTTTTAGCGAACGCAGCACTGTCATTAGTGAACTTTGAGACGTCGGCATAAATGTAAAATGCGCCATCAACGGGCGTGAATTTGTCTAAACCAATCGTCGGTAATTCGTTCATTAAAAACGCGCGGTTGGCAGCGTATACCGCTTTGCGTTCGTCCAGTTCTTCACGTGCATCAAAGGCAGCCAAAGCGGCATACTGAGAAATGGCTGGCGTTGAAATATATAAGTTTTGCGACAAACATTCAATTGGGCGCACTAGGCTTTGCGGCACAATCATCCAACCAACGCGCCAACCCGTCATGCAATAATATTTCGAAAATGAGTTGATAACGATGGCCTCATCATCAAACTGTAGTGCAGTAGCTTGCGGGGGCACGTCAGGACTTTGCTCGTTCCATACAAGCTCGTGGTAAATTTCATCAGAGATAAACCGCACGCCAGCTTTTTTACTGGCAGCAAGCAAGCTTTGCAAATCTTGCGGCGGCAACATGGTGCCTGTTGGGTTGGCGGGGCTGGCAACCAGCACACCATCAAGCCCCCTGCCCGTTACATCGTCAACCGATGGTGCCCAGCGGGTTGCGGCAGTGGTTTGAATATCGACAACATCCAAATCAACCGACTTTAGAATGTTGCGATAGGCTGGATAACCTGGCGTTGCTAAACCCACTTTTTGGCCGCGATCAAAGCACGCGGTAAAAGCCAGCACGAAAGCGGCCGATGACCCAGTGGTAATGACAATGCGCTCAATAGGAACGTCAACGCCATAGGTTTGTTTGTAATGCAGCGCGATGCGCTCGCGCAGCGGGGCGTACCCAAGCGCATCAACATATCCAAGGCGCTGGGTTTGCAAAGCGTGTTGTGCCGCCTCAATAACTTTGCGCGCGGGACCGCCCGATGGTTGGCCCACTTCCATATGAATGATGTTGGTGCCTTGGCGTTCAAGCTTTCCAGCTTGCGCCATCATATCCATAACTAAGAAGGGTTCTACAGATGCCGCACGGCGTGAGGTTTTCAAAATTTAAAATCCTGATCTAACTAAATGTCACTATGAAAAGTTTCCCTAAACCTGTTACCATAGCCTTGAGATTGTGGCTATCTTTGCCTTGCGAATTAATGTCGCCTTAAAAGCAGGCTAAAAATGACACCAAAGTCGCAGTATTGCCCCAATTGGTCGCGATTAAAGATAGTAAATTCTAGCGCGTGACGCGTTAAAATGAATTCACTTGCCGTGCCTGAACGGGCTTACATGGCAAGCCCTGCCTCAGGCAAGTAAGTGAATGCTTGAATTTTAAGTAAACGCGACGCACTCTAGCGGAAAGAAGAACTATGCATTTTGGAATTAGTTTCACAAAGGTCAAACGTGCTTTTACACGAATAATCGCCATTGTCTTTTGCTTCTCATTGATCGCCCCATCGCTTTTAATTCCTAATGCACGTGCACAGGGTTTAGGCTTGATTAGGGATGCTGAAATTGAAGGCTTGATGCGACTTTATTCTCGCAATATTTTCAAGGCAGCAGGTCTGAACCCACGAGCCGTAAATGTGTACTTAATCAATCAGCCTTCCATCAATGCGTTTGTTGCTGGTGGCCAGCGGATTTTCATTCATACGGGCCTGTTGCAAAAAGCCAAAACGCCAGGCGAAGTCATTGGCGTTATCGCTCACGAAACGGGCCACATTGCTGGCGGTCACCTTGCGCGCCTTGGCAATGAACTAGACAAAGCATCGAACTATGCGATTATCTCCATGTTACTCGGCATGGGGGCCATTGTTGGCGGAGCGATGGCAGGTTCTGAAAATGTATCAAAAGTTGGTCAAGCTGCTATTTTTGGTGGACAGAATGCAGCAAAACGCAACGTGCTTTCGTATATTAGAGCACAAGAAGCCTCCGCAGATCAGGCGGCCATTCGCTATTTAACTAAAACCCGTCAATCTGGCCAAGGCATGCTTGATTTATTTAATACTTTGGCGACCCAGTCTTTAGGCTCACTACGCCACACTGATCCATACGTACAAAGCCATCCCATGCCTTTTCAGCGGATTAACAACCTCAAGAGATTGGTGAAAAAAAGTAAGTTTTACAAGCGTAAAGACCCTGCTGGTCTGATGCTTCGCCATCGGTTGATGCAGGCAAAGCTTGATGGTTTTATCTCTAGTCCTCGGGTTGTTTATCGTAAGTACCCAAAATCAGACCAGTCGCTTTACGCACGCTATGCCCGCGCCATTGTAACCTTTCGATCAGGTGACATTCGTAACGCAATTCCCCTAATTGACGGTCTGATTAAAACCATTCCTCAAAACCCATATTTTTGGGAACTTAAAGGCCAAGCCCTTATTGAAAACGGCCAACCTGCTCGCGCTATCAAACCATTAAAAGTGGCAATTAAGCAGACCAACGGTAATGGCTTAATCTCTATGTTGTTGGCCAAGGCATATCTTGGAGCGGGCGGTAAAAAGAACGCTAAGAAAGCCCTTAAAGTCCTCATTAGAGCAAAACGCCATGAAAACCAATCGGCTGATTTGCATTTATTGTTAGCCCGTGCATACGCAGTTTCAGGACGCATTGCCCAAGCTGAGCTTGAAACAGCCGAAGCGGCCATTCGTACTGGCGACAAGCAACTAGCCCAATCAAAAGCCCGCAAAGCCATGAAACGGATGAAACGCGGATCTCCTGGTTGGCAGCGTGCTAAAGATATTGTGAACTTTGCAGGCCGAAAGTGATTGCGATGGGCCACCCTAACACGTATCTACCTATACATATTTGAACATCTGAACGAATCAGATGAGATTTGAAGGAAACTTAATGTTTGCACGTTTAAAAAAGTTTGGTATCGCCACGTCTTTCATTGCGGGGTTAGCCTTGCCAATTGCGGGGCCAATTACTGGGCCAGTTGCCGCTCAAGCGGCAGAATTTAATGATGCCCAGAAAAAGGAAATGGGCGAAATTGTTCGGCAGTACCTTTTGACGAACCCAGAAGTTTTACGCGATGCATTTCAAGCTTTAGAGCAAAAAGAAAAATTGGCTCAATTGACCCAAGCTAAACAAGCCATTGTTGATAAAGCTGATGACATTTTCCGTGCAGATGGTGACTTAGTTATTGGCAACCCATATGGCA
>JAMOMM010000134.1 GCA_027067085.1 Hyphomicrobiales bacterium | reverse complement strand
TTGAGCGCGCGTTCAATGCGGCCCATCGCGGCAATAGCAATCAACAAGCGTTCTTGTGGCAATTGTTGCATGAGTTGAACAAAGCCCATGCCCTCTTGCGCGCCAAGTAATGATGATGCTGGCAAGCGGACGTTATCGAAGAACAATTCTGATGTATCGTTAGATTTTAAACCGATTTTATCTAGGTTACGGCCACGCTTAAATCCTTCAACCTCTTCTGTTTCAACGATCATCAATGAGGTGCCCTTGGCCCCGTCTTTGGGATCGGTTTTGGCAACGACAATAATAAGGTTAGCCAGTTGTCCATTGGTAATGAAGGTTTTTGACCCGTTGAGGACGTAATGATTGCCATCTTTGTGCGCCGTGGTTTTGATGGCTTGCAAGTCTGAGCCAGCGCCCGGCTCGGTCATGGCAATTGCACCAATCATTTCGCCCGAAACCAATTTTGGCAACCAACGCTTTTTTTGTTCTTGCGACCCATAATGAACAATGTAAGGAACAACGATGGCACTGTGTAACATCGCGCCAAAGCCATCGACACCAGCGCGAGTGATTTCAGCGGCAATTACGGCATCATAATAAAAGCTGGCACCAACGCCGCCATATTCCTCTGACACCATGGCACCAAGCAAACCCATTTCGCCAGCTTTGAGCCAAACTTCTTTATCGAACTTTCCAACTTCCTCAAAACGCTCGTAATGAGGCACACATTCCGTCTCCATGAAATTAGCCGCCATGTCCTGCAACATGACCAGTTCTTCATCCATCCAGTCTGCTTCTGGCAATTTTAATTCTGACATTTTTTGCTCACTTCCTTTGCTTCAAATCCATCACCTCCAAACTACGATTAACGTTTACGTCAACGTAAATTAAAAGTTGGATCATTACTTCCCTGCGGCATTCTTGCCGTTTCTGAACTGATTATCAAGCATAAAAACAACACAAAAAAACGGCGCTTAGGTTACCCGCCTAAACGCCGTTTAAATTTGCATAACTTTGTATATCAGCGGCAATTAAACCGCGACTTTTTCTTTCAACATGCCATCAATGACATTGATGGTGTTTTCTAAATCGCCAATAGCTTCTTCAAGCTCAATCCGCTGATCTTTCAACGCATCCAAACGCTCTCGCATTTTGGTTGACGCAACCTCAAGCTGCTTTTGCTTACCGTCCCGTAAGTTATAAAGGTCAAGCATCTCTTTAATCTCATCAAGCGAAAAGCCAGCTCGTTTGCCACGCAAAATAAGTTTCAAACGTGCGCGATCGCGATAATTAAAAATCCGCGTCCAACCACGGCGCGTTGGCGCCAATAATTCTTTTTGCTCGTAAAATCGCAATGTCCGAGGCGTTACATCGTAGTCTCGGCACATTTGCGAGATCGACCATGTTTGGCTTCTATCTATATTTTTCTCTAAAGTCATTCTAGCAACCTTTTTTTCCAACAAACCCAGTAAAACCCTACACTATAAATAACCCAACGTCAAAGAACCCGTCGTCGCGGCAACTAAAGTCTAATAAAACAAGGCAATTCAAACAGATACACCGCGCGATTGTAACAAAAGTTACAGCCATATAATTATAATGCAGGCTCCTTTTCTACCCTTTGCTGACCAGAGTCATTCAGGTTTAAAAGAAACCAAAACAAACTATTTAAAAGCTTACAATGCTCTAGAATCGGTCTGGTTTACATTGAACCAGAACGACCTACTTAAGGTATTGATAGTCTTGCATTTCATGCCGTGTTTGCTCAACAAACAAAACATGAAATGCTCTAGTACGCGTCGCGTTAAATTGAATTTACTTTGCCAGAACGAACGGCCTTGCTTTGCAAGCCCTGCCTTCATGTCTGCAAGTAAATATTTGAATCTATTCAAACGCGACACGCTCTAGCAACAGCTTTGCCCGCTCGGTGATGTTGAGCACCCACACGTCTCGCCTTGCCCGGCAGTTTCATTGGCAGGTTTATTGCTTTTGTCTTTTTCATCGAAAGCAAAATCTAGCTTTTGCGCCGCTTCGTCACGAATGTGTCGGGCAACCTCAATAACAGTATCAATTTGGTGTTCTGGCACACCATAGCCACGCAGCCGTTCAAGCTGACACTGGCCCATGGCGGGGTGGTTTGAAGCAATGCCAGAGGCCAAAGAAACCATGGCAATTATAGATGAATGGAGTTGAGGTTGATCGGTCACGACCGTATCCATTCTTCGATAGATTGAGTGCTTGGTATACCGCCTGCATGGACCACGGTTTCATCAATCACAACGCCTGGTGTTGACATTACCCCATAGCCCATAATTGCGGCCATATCAGTGACCTTTTCAACTTCGACCTCAACACCAAGGTCTTTGGCTTTGCTCTCAATAAGCTCAGCGGTTGTGGCGCATTTTTTACAGCCTGAGCCTAATACTTTAAAATGTTTCATGTGTTTTCTCCTAATTTCATTTCTGTTTGAGAAATTTACTATATTGAAAAATTTGCACGCCACCATTTGGGGTTCGGTGTTGCTGATGTTTGGAATCAACCAATAAAAACTCATCCCCCATCACCGCACTTAGTGTCTCTGGACTATAGCGCTCGACATCAAGGCCAGAACATTTTTCTGGGCCACCCAATGCAAAAGTGGCAATAACAGCAGTACCATTTTGAGTAAGAGATTGTGACAGTACATCGAGATATTCTTGGCGTTGTTTATCTAGCGTTAAAAAGTGAAAAACGGCGCGATCATGCCATAAGGTGTATTTTTGAGGTGGCTTCCAAGTTGTTACGTCAGCAACCAACCATTGAATAAGTTTAGCCTTTTCACCAAGACGTTGTTGACTTTGTAAAAGCGCCTGCTTTGACATATCAAGCACTGAAATATCGTTATAACCAAGGGCCAAAATTTCATCGACCAAACGCGAAGCACCACCACCAACATCAATGATACTATCCGTTGTTGCAGTGCTTTGCTTGATAAAGTTAAGCGATGTTTCTGGGCGATTTTCGAACCATGTTAGTTCTGTTTCACCCTTATTTTCATACACGCCTTGCCAGTGCGCTTGTAAGCTTTTTTGGGACATAGTGAACCTCCTACCTAAGTCAATAATGCGTTGAATAGGAACCCGACACCAATAAAGGCGACGAACAAAATTCCTGTGAACGTTGCAATGAGTTGAGGTTTTAGAACTTTGCGTAAAATAATCATTTCGGGTAGCGAAATAGCAGCCACACTCATCATGAGAGCAAGCACGGTTCCAATGGGAACGCCTTTACCCAACAACGCTTCAACAATTGGAATAACACCTGTCGCATTTGAGTATAATGGAATGCCAATCAATACGGCAGAAGGTACGGCAAATAAATTATCGGCTGATGCATATTTAACGAAAAATTCTTGTGGTATGAAACCATGCAGCAGCGCACCCAAACCAATGCCAACCAGAACATAGATCCATATCTTACCGATAATTTCTTTCACCTGCTCCCAAGCATACACAATGCGTTGTTTGAAACTGATTGAAGCTTGTTGAATTACCGTTTCACCCATACGAATTTTCCAAACGTACTCTTCAACCCATTTCTCAAGTTTGAAAAACTCAATCACAAGGCCTCCGATAATACCAACACTCAAACCTGCAACCACATACAGCAGGGCGACTTTCCAGCCCACCGCAGCAGCCAATACCACAACCGCAACCTCATTAATCATGGGTGAGGCAATCAAGAAAGCCATGGTCACACCAAGCGGAATCCCTGCTTCTAAAAAGCCAATGAAAAGTGGCACTGAAGAGCATGAGCAAAACGGTGTTACTGCGCCCAAGCCAACTGCCATCGGGTAAGACACTGCACGCGAGCGCCCCGCCACTACTTTTCGTACACGCTCAGGCGTTAGTAACGAACGGACAAGGCCAATAAGAAAGACAACAAGTGCAAGGAGGAAGAAAATTTTAGTCACATCTTCAATAAAAAAATGGACTGATTTAGCCAACCTTGTTCCCTTTTCAAGGTGCAAGAGATCATAGGCTGCCCAATCGGCCAACCAGGTAAATATTTCTAGCATCGTATTTCTCCGTTCCCGCTCTTATGCGGCGTGGCGCTGAGGGCGGTCTTTCATTTGGCTCAGGCGCTGCCTATCTTGTTTGATCGTTAAATCGTTTTTAATGCCTTCCATGGCAGCCAATAAAGCCTGACGCTGCCAAGATGCTAAATCTGGATTGATCGAATAAAAAACCCACTGTGCTTGACGATTGGATAGGACAAATCCTGCATCGCGCAACGCTAACAAGTGGCGGGAAATTTTTGGTTGCGATAACTCGAGCGCATAAACCAATTCACACACACACATTTCACCAACACGTTCCATTAACGCCAAAGCCCGCAAGCGCGTTTCATCACTCAACATATGAAAAGTTTCTGTTTGTTTCATGCGGCCAATATATGGCTAACCGAATATGCTGTCAAGCGCATATTCGATCAAACAAATATTCGATCTACATCGTTGCTGCCGCGAGGCTATTAAGATGCCATAAACCCTTCAATCTGCAAATCAAGTAACCGCTGACCTTCTGCAGGCAAATCAAAATTTCGATCGTTAAGAGACCAGCGCATCGCCAGACCTTGAATGAGGGCTAAAATTAAATAGGCAGCATCGTCACTGTCTAAAGATTTTTTAAAACGGCCTGCCGTAATTTCTGCTTGAATGAGCCCTGAAAAATGCTTGTGACGGCTCGCAATCAGGCTAGCGAAAAAAGCGCGAAGCTGATCGTTCTCTGCATGTAATTCGCGAGAAAATAAAATGGCGGGAATGGCTGGGGTCTTTTCGATAAAAGCCAAATGTCCGACAACAAAATGTTTGAGGTTATCAATTGGCAAACTTCCCCGACTTTGGGTCAAGGACATTTTGGCTTTTAACATTGTACCGATATGGCGACCAACAGCTTCCCAGATTGCACCCTTGGTTGGGAAGTGACGAAAAATGCCTGGTTGGGATATGCCAATTTCCTTGGCGAGATCTTCTGTTGTCAATCTGTCAGGGCCGATTTCACCAGAAAGGCGCAACGTGGCATCAATGATCTCTTGTTTTCGTTCCGTTGCACTTTTTCTTTTGCGCACGACCATTTAGATACCTCGTTTAATTTGGATGAATTCATTCTTGAACAGTGAATTCAATTCCTTGCGAATTGCGGAATTTGTTGCCTTTTATATGTTCAAAAGTCACACAAGTCACGCCACGGCGTGGGCCTTTTTTCATGTTCATACAAATCTGGTTACCTTTGAACTGCCATGTCCCATTGCCAGATGTAATGGGCATTTTCATCGTTACAGTACCATTGGTTCTATACAAGATATGTACCGTCATGCCCATTCTTTTGGCTTGAAGATTTTTGCCAACAATCTGACTTTGAATCTGTTTCTGAGTTAAAGGTGAAGTAATTGCTGAATTTGCCGACATTGCCAAGCAAAGTGCAGATACCAAGGCAACAGTTTTCGGATATTTTAGCATTGTGTGTCCGTTTTCTCTGTAAAAATGAAATCGTGTGGATTTTATGTGTTTGTTGCTGCTTACTGGTTTGCAGGTGCCAGTCCGCTTTTCTTCCATGCTTTTGCAACAGCAAATGAAATTGCCAACCAGACGGTGCTTCTCAAAACCATTGCGACCAACGTACGCATTTCATAGTTACCTCCTGATGCGATGTGAACAACAAGAGCAACCAAGGCGACAACCGTTGTAACAAAAATTATTCGAGAAAGAGTGAGACCCCACTTTTGCCACGTGAAAATGCCCATGCTTGCCGCGATATAAAAGAAACCAGCAATAAAGTTGAACCATAAAATAAACGGAACAAACGCCCCAGCATCTGCGCGGGCCTGCCCGTCAAGAAACAAAACTGATCCGCCTGAGAATATTGTTAATCCACCAAAGGCAAAGGCAATAAACGCGACAAAATTAATCCATGCAGGTTTTGATTGTTGAGAGGTGTTCATTATTTGCTTCCTTGTTTGAGTGGAACCAATTTGTAAATGGAATGACATGTTGTGCAATTGAGCATTAGATTACCAAGTTTTTTTAAGATAACATCTCGGTCACCGATTTCACGTGCTTCCGCAGAAATTTCGTCAAATTGCTTGTGAGTTGCAGCCCCTAATTGCCGAAACTGTTGTGGTAATTTTTTCATCAGTGCGGCGGGCACGTTTCTAGCATTGGCCATTCCAACTTTGCGTGCATTCCCAGAGATTGCTTTTAAGTCG
This sequence comes from Hyphomicrobiales bacterium, assembly GCA_027067085.1. Classification (GTDB taxonomy): domain Bacteria; phylum Pseudomonadota; class Alphaproteobacteria; order Rhizobiales; family Aestuariivirgaceae; genus JALWJW01. The sequence continues at coordinate 8,209 of JAMOMM010000134.1, read as the reverse complement.
TTTTCAGCCAAGCCTGCCGTGATGGCTTGTACGGCCTCAAGAAAGCCACGCATTTCCGCTAACACCAGATTGCGCCCTGGAGCGGGTAAAACGATAGCCTCCCGATCATCTATGCTGTCATCTGCCTTTAGGCTGGTCGCCGTAGCGCCAAATGAAGCAATAAAAATTAACGTGAAAAATAAATAAGTTTTAATCATGGTTCTACTCGCATTGTGAAAATCTTTGTTAGTTATTACTAACTAACTTATATGATAGTCAAGACATTTCAGAATTTGCTCTTGAAAATTCTTTATTTGATTGAGCATTTAATTCAAATTGCGCAAGATTTGCCGTAAAAGCCACACTTCGAAAGAGAGCATTCGAACACAAATGGCTCACGTTGTTTCAACGAAACAACTGCCGCTTGTGGGTATGATATCTGGATTAGCAGCCTTTCTAGAGTCGGTCTGGTTTAAATTGAACCAGAGCGACCAGCTTAAGGTATTGATAATCTTGCGTTTCATGCAGTGTTTGTGATTCAAACAAAACATGAAACGCTCTAGCGAAAGGTTTGAAGGTTGTTAGTCAGAAGGATTTACTGCCTTCTCCGTTTCTTTTGGCATAAACATAAAAGTATCAACGGGAGCATCACGCCCAGTTAGAAACTGGTGGGGAGAGGCAAAAAAGGCGCTTGAATTTGGGAATGGTAGAGCTACTTTGAAAACTGCGCCTGAGACAATCAATGAAGTGTTTTGCTGACGGGTTAGGCTCTCAAGGCGTTCGGCAACATTTACAGTATCGCCAAGAACAGTGTATTCGACTCGGGTTTCATCTCCTAGCGCGCCGGCAATTACCTCGCCAAAATGAATACCTATGCCAACTTCAACAGGTTCTAATCCTTTTTCAAATCGCTCTTTGTTCCAATCATCAAGACTGTTCAACATGCCAAAACCACATAACAGAGCGCTGCGGGCATCTTTCTCAGCAGGTTCTGGAATACCAAAAACCACCATAATGGCATCGCCAATGAACTTATCAATTGTACCGCCATTGGCAGCGATTACACTGCTCATGCGCGCCCGAAATTCGGTGAGAAAACGGATGATATCCTTTGGAGGCAAGTTTTCCGACATTTTGGTGAAACCGCGAATATCTACAAATAATACAGCAGCATTCTGACAGCGGGTTTCATCTATCAGCCCGACCCCTTCATTTGCCATGTTGCCCACGAGAGTATTTGGTAGATACTTGGAAAGGTTGGCTGTGCGACGCCTTTCAATGATGGAGCTGAACAGCAACTGACGCGTACGGTATACTAAAATTCCGACTGTCAGTGCGACAAGCGCAGTGATAGCCAAGCGCATGAATTCCGCGCTTAACGGTAGCACGACAGAGCGCACGGTCTCTCCTGTTTTGGGCGTTTCGCCAATGGCAAAAACCATAAAAAACCACAGAGCGGCATACAATGTCAGCGTGTAGGCAATTAACGAAACCTTATAGCGCATAGCAGAAAGTGCGAGGAACAAAAAAATCAATGTTGCCCCTGGAAGCCTGAGGATTTCGTATACAGGCAAATGATACAATTCTGCTATGGCGGCAAAAAACCCGAACAGAATAAAAATATCAAGAGTGCTGTAGGCAAACTCAAACCATGGTCGGTAGATGCCAGCAACGGCCAGACCAAGCCCAATCAATCCGCTCAGCGCATAACACCCTAAAAGCGCGATAGGCAGAGCTGTCCAGGGAAAACTCTTTTCCAGTGCTAAAAAGGAGAACAGCATAATGGTGAATATACCAATGCGGATTAGGGCGCTGATTTTCCCGGCTTTTTTCTGCTCAGTAAGAACAACCCGCTGTACATATGTTTTCATGGCTGCGAAATCTTGTGCTTGAACAGGCCAGCAATTTTTGAACGGGCGCGATGTAGCAAGTAATAAAACACTGGCACGGCGACCAAAGTTAGGAAAGTGCCCACCATCAGCCCGCCGATGGCAACCACAGCGAGCGGTGACAGGCGCTCAATGCCTACCGACCATTCCATCGCGATTGGCAACATGCCAACACTGGAGGCCGCGGCAGTCATCAGGATAGGTCGGGTGCGCAGCTCTACAGACTGGATTAGAGCCTCTTTCAGCCCTTTGCCCTTCTTCATCGCTTCCTTGGTAAAGTCGATCAACAAAATACCATTATTGACAGCGATACCCATAAGCAAAATGAAGCCCATAAAAGATGGCATTGAACTGTGCTTATCGGCCAACATCATCGCCCACACTGCCCCAATGACCGCCAGTGGCAATGAGGCCATAATGGCGATTGGATCAAGGAACGAGCCAAAGGTGATGACCAGCATCAAGAACAACAGGGAAAGACCGATAATCAGCGAATTGCGCAGACGGGTAAAGGATTCCCCCATCTGTTTGAATTCACCCTCATAACGGATCGAATAGCCACGCGGAAGTGACAACCCTTTCAGCGCTGCCTTGACATTTTCATGCAGACTGGTAATGGCGATGTTGCGTCGGTAGCCAATCACATCAAGGGTCGGCAGCAAGGCCTGATGGGTTTCGGAAGTCGGGGCAAAACTCATAGTTGGACTGGCTAATGCGGCAAGGGGAATGAACTTCCCCGTAGCGGTACGGATTTGCAAGGCTCGCAGAGCTTCAGGCGAGGAGCGCTGATGAGGTTGCAGACGGACCCAGACAGGAATGGAATTTTCACCATCAATTCGTAACCGGCCACCGGAAATGCCTTGAACGGCGGCGGCAACCTGAACGGCAACATCTTGTGCTGTCAACCCGTAAAGTCTGGCTCGGACCGGAGAAACGTTCAAATTAAGCTGTTGCGCCTTGCCCTGCCATGTACGCTCGATACCGGTAAGGCCTTTGACCTTGCCGAGGCGGGTCATAACCTCATCACCCAGTTGATCGAGAATTATCGGATCTGGGCCAACGATCATAATATCCACTGCTCCACGAATGGATGACAGGGCTGTTGCACCGAACTCGGACACATTGGAAGAGATCAGGCCTGGAACTTTACGAAGCCGTTGGCGGATGTTTTTTTCGATTTCATAAATCGATTGATCGCGTTTGAAGCGATTAACAATATTAACCGTCAGGCGTCCAGCCTGCAGTGTTCGCGCGGCACCGAAGGACTTTACCCCTGGTTCCGCGCCAATGACCATCGAAGAATTAAGCAACCAACCATCTGGCATTGAACTGCGCACCGCATCATCTACGTTAGCAGCAATCTTGCGCATCTCACCAGTATCAGTGTTTGGTTGGGCTTCGAAGGTGACAATCATCACCCCAGTATCCATCAGTGGCATAATCTCGCGCCCAAGGAAGGCAATTTGCGGCACCGAAACGGCGAACATGATGATAAAACCCAACGTCACAAGAAGCGGATGTTTTAGAGCCTTTTCAGTTGTACCAACGAAAAAATTACGAACTGGGGTAATGAAAAACTTATCGAACGGACGCAGAATAAAGGCTAAGGGATCTCGCTTTTTGGGCCGCATAATCATCGGTACCAGCAATGGGATAATCGTCACTGAAACAATCAATGACGCTGCCAATGCAACCGACAACGTCACTGTCAGAGGACGCAGAATGGTTTGCACAAACCCGCCAATAAACATTATCGGCAAAAGAACTGAAATAGTTGTAATCGTCCCAGATGCATCGGCCAGAAGGATTTCGCCAGTTCCCTTTACCGCCGCACTCGTCGGTGATTCGGTTCCTTGGCGCATTCGTCGTTCAATATTTTCTATGACCACAACAGCATCATCAGCTAGCAGCCCAACAGCAATTACCACAGCAGTCAGGGTAATCATGTCAAACTCATAGCCCATCAGATGCAGGGTAATGAACGTCAGCAGATAGGTCAGCGGAATGGACAGAGCTGTGATAAAGGCCGCGCGCGTGTTGTTGAGGAACAGCAAAATAACAATCAGTGTCATAACAACCGCATCACGAAGAGATTCCAGCATGTTATCAACCGTCTGATGAATAATCCGGCCTTGCGTGTCAGCAACTGTCAAAGACAGCATCGGGAAGTCTTTGGTGATGCGCGGCAGGACTTTTTCGATGGTGGCAATAACCACCGAAGCATTACCATTGTCACCGCGCAACAGTGAAATCGCAACGGCAGCTTTGCCATTACCATGATAAAGCGATGTTGGATCAGCCGCACCCCATTTCACCGTGCCAAGATCACCAACCCTGACATGGGTGCCACCAGGCAACGGTACCAAAATTTCAGCAAGATCAGCTGGCAAACGAGCCAGCGCCTTGGCAGTCAGCAACAGGCGATAACCGTCTCTATGAACAAGGCCTGCTGGTTTAGAAATATTACTACCGTTAAGGGCCTGCGCCACAGTAACTGGGTTAATGGAAAAAGCTTCCAGTTTATTGCGATCAAGATCAATGGAGACCTGACGCTTGTCGCCACCAAATATTTCCACCTCGGCAACGCCGGGAATATTGAGCAGTTCATCACGGATCTGGTTTTCAACAATGCGACGAACTTGGCCAAGGTCGAGATCATAACCCTTTGCTGCTATAGCAGCCAGCACCACAACTGGTCGCGCTGCTTCAGTTATTTTGAAGATTAGTGGCGCACGTACACCTGCTGGCAACAAACCTGTTACACGTGGCAGTTCAGTTGTCACATTGGTTGCCGCTGTGGAAATATCGATACCATATTCAAACTCTACCTGTACTGACGAAACCTCATCGCGCGATGTTGATGTCACCCGCCGTACACCGTCAATGGCTGAAAGGCGCACTTCAATTGGATGAGTTACTTCAATGGCGACATCTTTTGCCGTGGCCCCAGGCCATGAGGTTACAACCGAAACCGTGGGTCGGTTACTGTCGGGAAAAAGGTTGAGCGGCATCGACTGGTAACTGATGATACCTCCGACAACAACAAAAGCAAACAAAGCCAGAATGGCATGGGGGCGGGCAAGAATCCAACTAATGAATTTCATTGGGTCATACCTTCTACAATAGTAGCAGCATCACCAGTTTGCAATTTCAACAACACCGCCTGTTGGGCAATTACTACCTTGTCACCGGCTTTAACATCCCCTTTAATCGCAGCTCCCTTCGGCGAGGACTGAAGAACTTTTACCGGAACTTTCTGCAATGTTGTCGTGTCATCTTTCATCACGACTTTGACGATGAAACCACCTTTGCCATCTGCTGACCACGCTATTGCTGTAATAGGCACTGACAGGGCATTTTTTATCTGCCCTGTAATCACCCGGGCCGGCAGGCGTGCTCCAGCTGGTAATTTAAAGGGCGCAGCGTCAAGGTCAATGTCGATACTGCCCATCGACAGACTATCGAGCGTCTGGTTTATTCTGGTTATGGGTGCCATGATTTTATGGTTCCCAGAATTGAGTTCAACCAGTCCGCCAGTTTGTAGTTTTTCCAGAATGGACTGTGGAACCTTGATCGAAAATCTGGTTTTTCCCGCCATCGTCAGCCTATATATCGGCTTGCCCATCGCTGCCAAATTCCCTGGCTCTGCCAGTCGTGCAGCAACCGTGCCGCTTTTGTCCGTGGTAATCACGGTGTAACTACGGCGAGTTTTGAGTTGTGAAAGTTGATGGTTAAGCGCTGTAACCTTTTCTCTGGCGCCAACAAAAGTTGCCCGGGCGCTTTCGGTTTTTTCTTCGGTGGTAAATCCCTTTTTAAGCAATGTTTTTTGGCGCCCCAGCTCCCTCATGAGGAACTTTTCCTGTTGTCTGGCTGCTTGTAGATTTGCCTTGAGTACATTAATTTCATCGTTGATCTGGATCGCATCAATTCGTGCCAAAATGGTGCCAGGTTGAAAGGCTTGGCCTTCGCGTGGCCCCATACTAATGATGGTGCCAGATATCTGGGGGGCGATCAAAACCTCTGAATCAGCCTTTTTTGTTGCTAACGCTAAAAAGCCTGAGGTAACGGTTTCCTCTTTAACTTTTGCGCTGTGAAGGGCCCACGGGGTCTGTACAGGTGGCGCCACTTGCGCACGCTGCTCTGCCCTGACGCCTCGCAGATAAAACGCGCCAAAAACAACCGCACCAGCAATGACAAGCGCTGTTGTATAAGAAAGTATTTTTGAAATTTTCACAGTTCTCTAGCCTTTATGAAAAAGAGTGACATAAGAGACCTATAGTTCAACCTGGCAATCCAGACTGCTACCTGAGTAGCAGATTACAAAAAAATACTTGGATGTACTCGGCTTACCAACCAAAAGAAGGCTTAAAAGTCTCCAACCGTTTACAATGCGTTTTCCTTTGTTAGCGCTAGTTTTTGACTTATCACCTTCATAGCCATGCACCACCGTATAAACTTTGATATAGCCATTTTTGGCTAACAGATTAACAGCAGCAGCCGAACGATCACCCGAGCGACACATCAAAATAACGGTGTCATTCTTCGTTAATCCCTTTGCCTTTTTTAGTCAGGAAAATAAATGCCGGGTGCTGCTTAGGTAGGAAGCTGTAAAAATAAAATATTTAATTATGCATTATGATTGTGAACCCGCTTTGTGACAACGCGGCCAGTAATCAGCCGAAACAAAATTTCGACAATAAATGCAGCGGCAAAAAAGCCAATAATCCAATATAACGTATCAGAGTGTTTGCCACTGAGATAAATGACAGACAAAATAATCGCACCAAGATTCACCAGAATGGCTATTAAAATCATAATCACAGAGGCTTTGGTCTTTTTCAGTATTCGTAAATGTCCAACATGAACAATGAGATGGATAGCAAGTGTTGAAATAGCCCCGATGGCAGCAATTGAAGACAGATCAAAAAATACTGCCATAATAATAATTGCTGCTGAACTTATGATGAGTCCTTGTCGTGAATGTGCAATAGGTTTGCCAAAGGCACAAGGTAGTTCTCCTAGCCGCGCCAGTTGATATGTCACGTTGGTTGCAGCATAAAGACTAGCATTTATTGCCGATGATGTTGATAGCAGTGCGGCAATGGCCATAATGGTAAAACCTGCAGCGCCAAATATAGGCAATGCTGCCTGTGCTAGTGCGTAATCTTGGGCTTTTATGGCTTCTTGTGCGGTTAAGTTACCAAACACGGCAAAGGCCACTGCAACATATAAAACCATGACCAAACCAATGGATGTCATAATGGCCCGTGGCAAGGTGCGGGCTGGATCTTTCATATCTTCAGCCGCATTGGTGATAATGCGAAACCCTTCATAGGCAAAAAATGTAATGGCCAATGAAAAGAATACTGAACTAATGGGTGGGTAGTGTGACGGGGATAATTTTTCTGGGTCCATGGTCACCATACCAACAATGGCAAAAACTGCCAGTGCCAGCATTTTTAGTAAAACAACAATATTTTCAACTTTGGCCATGCTACCAGCACCATTAAGATTAATCGCCATGAAAACCAGAACAATCCCAGCGGCAAAAGTTTCCACCCATAAATGCGCGAACCCCGATGGTAGCAATTCATATGCGTATGAGCCAAAAGTTCGAGCCACGAGCGCTATAGAAACCAGTGAGGAGACATACATCATGATGGATATGGCACCAGAAAAAACGCCCTCGCCATACCCTTGTACAAGATACTCTACCAACCCGCCGCTGGAAGGGAAACGCGCACCGAGTCGCCCCATCGAATAACCGGAAAAAAGCGCAATGATACCACCTGCGACAAAAGACAACCAGACCGCACTGCCAGCAATCAGACCAGCTTGACCAAGCAAGGCAAAAATTCCAGCCCCAACCATAGCGCCAATCCCCATTGACACGGCTGACCAAAAGGACACGGTTTTACCAGATTTATGCATTTGCGTTTCCTTGTTTAAGTATTCTTTTCTGGTGGTGGCGGCGAGCGGGATTTTGCCCCAAACTTTCTGAGCAGGAATAATGCGTTTGTGTATCTAGGATTCGTGGGTCATCTATTTTAAAACCTTATCAAGCAAAATGCCATCCAGATTTTGAGCCAAACCCAATTGCTGCAACAAATATTTTGTTTCTCGATCATCAAACATCTGTGCACAGTACACTCCTGAATGAGAGTGGCAAGAGCGCAAGCCGTCTGTTCCGTTTAGGTTTTTAGGTGATTTAACAAGAAAAAAAGAAACGATGTACCTCGAAGGAGAGACTTCGAATACAAATAGTTCTCGTTGTTTCAACGAAACAACTGCCGCTTGTGAGTATGATGTCTGGATTTACAACCTTTCTAGCGAAAGGTTTT
>JAMOMM010000133.1 GCA_027067085.1 Hyphomicrobiales bacterium | reverse complement strand
CAGGTAAAGACACCGAAGAATTTATTGACCGTAAAATTGAAGCCCACAACGCTCGCGCTGCGGCAAAAGCTGGCGTTAGTCCCCAAGTATTATTCGCCGATGAAAACTATGGCATCATGGTCGCCAAATTTCTCGATGGTTTCGACACCATGACACCAGATTTATTCAAATCCAAAACAGGCTCGCCCGCGCGCGCTGGTAAAGCCTTTTCAAAGCTTCATAACTCTGGTCAAACCTTCCAGTTTCGTTTCGAACTATTCGCCATGATTGATGAATACCTCGACATCCTATCAAAAAAAACCGTCCATTTTCCCGATGGATACCACGACGTGCTAGCGGATTCAAAAGCCGTTCGCCAAGCCTTAAATGCCAACCCAACAAAGCTTGCCCCCTGCCACTGCGACCCGTTATGCGAGAACTTTCTTGATGATGGTGAAACCATGTGGATAATCGATTGGGAGTATTCAGGCATGAACGATCCCTTATGGGATTTGGCTGACCTTTCGGTTGAAGGTGGGTTTTCAAACGCTCAAGATTTAGAAATGCTCAACGCTTACTTTGCAAGTGAGCCAAGTCAGGCCGACATGGGCCGCATGATTATTTATAAAGCCATGTGTGATTTATTGTGGACCTTATGGGGCCTCATTCAGCACGCCAACAATAACCCCGCAGAAGATTTTTGGGCCTATTCAGTTGAACGTTTTAATCGCTGCAAAACTTTAATGGCCTCACCGGATTTCAACAACCACATAAAAGCCATCCACAACACAACTCCAAAAGCCAAGCACAACGCTTGACCATTTAATCAAAAGGGCTTTTAATATGCTCAAGCCGTATTTATACGGATAAATATAAAAAACCAAAACCGCAAAAGGGAGAATTTTATGCAAATGAAACAACTTACAAAGGGTTTGATGATGTCGGCGTTTATGCTGGCACCAATAGCCCTATCGGCCCCACTTCAGGCAGCTACACCTGGCAATGTACTAGTGATTGCTGGCCGTATTGACGATATTGTAACAGTTGATCCAGGCGAAGTCTTTGAGTTTGCTGGCTCGGACATGGCGCGTAACATTTATGACCGCCTTGTCATGTTTGATCCGCTAAATCTTGATAAAGGCTATGGCCCTGGCCTTGCTGAAAGCTGGACCATTTCAGAAGATGGCAAAACCTTTACCTTTAAAATGCGCAAAGGTGTCAAATTCCATTCTGGCAATCCTGTAACAGCTCACGATGCAGCATGGTCTCTACAACGCGCCGTGATTATGAAGAAAACACCATCGTTCATTCTCACTCAGTTTGGCTTTAACAAAGACAACGCCAAAACAACAATCAAAGCCACCGATGATATGACATTGGTTATCACCACCGATAACAAATATGCGCCATCATTTGTGCTTAACTGCCTAACCGCAACCATTGGCGGTATCGTTGATTCAAAATTGGCAATGAGCCACGAAAAAGACGGCGATATGGCTGCAGGCTGGCTCAAGCTAAACACCGCTGGTTCTGGTGCTTACAAGCTTAAAAATTGGAAGCCAAATGAAAGCTACTCTTTAGAGCGCGTTGATGGATACTGGCGCGGCGATGTTGCCATGAAACGGGTTATTGTTCGCCACATTGCTGAATCAACAACACAGCGCCTATTGCTTGAAAAAGGCGATGTTGATCTGGCGCGCAACTTGTCTCCAGAAGATATGAACGCTGTTGCTGCAAAAGATGACACCAAGGTTGATTTCGAATTGCGCGGTCGCATTATGTACTTCGCGCTAAACCAAAAGCACCCTGTGTTATCAAAACCAAAAGTGCGCATGGCATTTAAATATTTGGTTGATTACAACGGCATGGTCAATTCATTCCTAAAAGGCCAATACGCGGTTCACCAAGCCTATCTCCCACGTACCTATATGGGTGAACTCGCTGACAAGCCGTTCTCACTTAATGTTGAAAAGGCCAAAGCTCTTCTTGCTGAAGCTGGCGTTAAAGATTTGACCGTTGAAATGGTTGTCCGCAATGCTCAAGAGCGTGTTGAAATTGCTCAATCTCTGCAAAATACATTTGCAAAAGCGGGTATCAAATCAACCATTCAAACGGGTACTGGCAAGCAAATCCTTGGCATTTATCGCGCCCGTAAACACCAAATTTATGTTGGTGCGTGGGGTCCAGATTATCCAGATCCACACACAAATGCCGACACATTTGCTTCAAACCCAGACAATAGCGATGAAGCAAAACTAACGGGCAAATTGGCTTGGCGTAATGCGTGGGATATTCCACAAATGACCAAAGAGACAAAACTTGCTGTACAAGAACTTGATCGTAACAAACGTGCAGCCATGTACGTGAAATCTCAAAAAGAGTTCCAGCAAAAAGCGCCTTTCGTCATTATGTTCCAAAAGAACGAGCCAGTGGGCCGCCGTTCTAACGTTAAAAACTTTGTTATGGGTGGGGCGATTTCAAGCGCTTACTACTGGAAAGTAACCAAGTAAAATAACGACAATAAGAACACGACCGCTTCAGGTTATCATGACCTGAAGCGATAATCGCCCTCTTATGAACGGAACTTATTTATGACCTCAACTATTGAGGAAACAGAAATGGATCGGCGAACCTCGGGTTCGCCGCTTCCTCGCATTTTTAAAAATCTTGCATCTTCTGTCTTTTCCATCGCCCTCACCTTAATTGGCCTTTTAGCAGTCACCTTTATCATTGGCCGCGTTATGCCGATCGACCCTGTTTTGGCAGTCGTTGGTGATAAAGCCTCTAACGAAGTTTATCAGGCCGCCTATAAGGCCATGGGACTAGACAAACCTTTACTCACCCAATTTGCTATTTATATGAAAGATGTGGCGACAGGCAATTTCGGCATGTCCACATTAACCGCTCGCCCCGTCAGCCAAGACATTATCCGGGTTTTTCCTGCCACCTTAGAACTAGCAACCATCGCAACATTTTTAGGCGTAATTTTCGGCGTTCCAGCAGGTGTTATTGCTGCGGTTAAAAAGGGTAGTTGGATTGACCAACTCATCCGACTTATCGGATTATTTGGCTATTCAATGCCCATTTTTTGGCTCGGCCTCATGGGGCTTTTGATTTTTTACGGCAAGCTAGATTGGGTTGCAGGGCCGGGACGGCTTGATGTTTATTTCGAAGACATTGTCCCCACCGTTACAGGC
>JAMOMM010000132.1 GCA_027067085.1 Hyphomicrobiales bacterium | reverse complement strand
TTAATAGTGTTGTGATCGATGCCTGTCGCGGGCAGGGTGGTTATGAAGGGGGCAACGTTATTGGCGATGGCATTTTGCTTAGCGACATCGACGGCGATTGGATCAATGTCGCTGGCAATTGTTGGGACTTTTAAGGTTTTTGCTGCTGCTATAGCTAATACGCCTGTGCCGCAACCAACATCTAGAACCGAGCGGATGGTTTGTGAGTTTGCTAGATAATCCAATGCCAATAAGCAGCCTGTTGTGGTGCCATGGTGGCCTGTACCAAAAGCGATGCCTGCATCAATTTCTAAGCAGGTTGCTGTGCGTGGCCGTGCGGCGCGATCATGGGTGCCGTGGACAAAGTATCGCCCTGCGTGAACGGGTGATAAACCTTTGAGGGATTCTTCAACCCAGTTTTTTTGTTCAACGGGTTTGATGGTGATGTCGTTTACTTTTAGCGTGGTATCGGCGATGAGGTGTTCGAAGTCTGACGCGGCTGGCTTGTCATCAAAGTAAGCTTCAAGCGCCCACAGGTCATTGGCTTCATCCACACAATTACACGATGTGGCATGCGCCATTGGGTGAACCGCTTCATCAAGCATGCTGGTTAAAAAAAGCGCGGTATCGCGATCTAAGCCAGGGGTGGTGAGAACATATTGTGTCATGTATTTGCTCGTTTTAGCTTTGATAATTGTTTGAATCAATTGAATCGCTTAGGCGTGTTTGCTGATAAACTAGGTCATGTGAGTGTGGCTTTAGAAGCTTTTTAGAGTCCAATGGTTTTGGGGTGATTGTGGTGGAGTGTGCAAAACGGGTTGAGCGTTGGGCAGACTCCATTGGTGTTGAGGGGCAAGGGTGTTGTTGGCTGGAATATAAACGCCGCCATGTGCAACAATCAAAACGGGTCCATCTTGGGTTAAAGATTGATTGATAGCGCGTGTAGCACGGGCGACAAAATCGCTGTATTTTTCAACGCCAACGGGGGCTGAACCCTCATCGCCAGCCAGCCAACCTTCAATCCACGTATTGCCAAGCGTGCCTTCGTGTTCGCCAAAGTTACACTCTTTTAGTTCAGCAATTTCAATGATTGGGCAGTTCAAAACGGTGTTGATGATGTCTGCAGTTTTACGGGCGCGGATGAGAGGGCTACAACAAATGGTCGTAATGTTCATGCCTTGCATTTTGTCTTTGGCCGCATGGGCTTGGGCAATGCCTGTATCGTTTAAGGCAATGTCAGAATTGCCCTGTAAGCGTTTGTTTAAATTCCAGTCGGTTTGCCCGTGGCGGACATAGTAAAATGGGGTGTGATTTATCATGAGACTTTAAGGCCATGGTAGGCACAAAGAGTCAAGAAAAAGGGGCATCAAACTTCAATGCCCCTTTTAGAAAATAGCCAAGTGTTGCTTATTTGCTGATTTTGCCGTTCTTGATGGTTACTTTATCAGAACCGCTGGCGGTCACTTCGCCAACACCGTCAACTTTAATGGTGCATGAAGAACAAATGCTGCCCTTGGTGGTGCCGCCAGAAATGGAGGTGGTCATGGTTGAGGAAGAGCCTTTAACCCGAATGTCATAAGACTTAGAGTCTTTGTTCACCAAGCTAACGGCTGATGCCGTTGTTGCTGATGCCAAAAGAGCAGCGGCGATAATAAGTGAAAATTTCATGTTTTTCCTCCGTTAAGGTATAGCATTTGCTGCTATGAATTTTTTACGTATTTTGATTTAACGTAAATTTACGTATGCGTCAAGTTTAACTTTTCTCGACAAAGCTATCAATTACACGCTTTTCGCCTGCTTTTTCAAATTCAATGGTCAATTTGTTGCCGCTCACATCAGTAATCAGGCCATAGCCGAACTTTTGATGGAAAACGCGGTCATCCAACTCAAAGCTGGAAGAGCCTGATTCTGTAGCGGCCATGACACCTTGTGTAAATTGGGGGGCAATGGTTTTGGGTGGAACGCGCATGTTATCGCCGTCTTGTTGGCGCTGTTGGGCGCGTTGCCAGCCGGGTGTTTGGTGATTTGAGGAAAATGGCGTGATGTCGTCAAACCGTGAGCCGCCAAAGGCTGATTTATCATAACCACCATAACCTGAATCCATTTCATCAGTAGACACGTTTTCTTGTGGGAGCTCATCAATGAAGCGTGAGGGCAGGGAGGTTTGCCATAAATTGTGGACGCGGCGGTTCTGGGCAAAGGAAATGCTGGCGCGCTTTTTGGCTCTCGTGATGCCGACATAGGCAAGGCGGCGTTCTTCTTCCAAACCTGCATGGCCGCTTTCATCAAGTGAGCGCTGGTGGGGAAATAAGCCTTCTTCCCATGCGGGCAGATATACATGGTCGAACTCTAAGCCTTTGGCGGCGTGAAGGGTCATCAGGTTGACCTTTTGTTCAGCATCATCGCTGGTGGTGTCCATGACGAGTGAAACGTGTTCTAAAAAGCCTGTCATGTTTTCAAAATCTGACATGGAGCGGATGAGTTCTTTGAGGTTATCAAGGCGGGCATCAGATTTTGGGTCTTTATCAAGCTGGTGCATTTGGGTGTAGCCAGATTCATCGAGAATAATTTCGGCTAATTCGGTGTGGTCCAGTGTTTCCAGTTTTGAGCGCCAGCGGTTGAAATTTTCCAGCAAATCGCCAAGAGCATTGGCCGTGCGGGGCGGTAAACCGCCGTCTTTGCTTTTAAGCGGTAGCATTTGTGTGGCGGCGCGATAAAGCGAGATGCCTTTTTCGCGGGCAAAGAAGTGCATCTTTTTAACTGAGGTGGTGCCAATGCCGCGTTTGGGCACGTTGATAATGCGTTCAAAAGCTAAATCATGATCGGGCGATTGGGTGATTTTGAGGTAAGCCATGGCATCGCGGATTTCGGCCCGTTCATAAAACCGTGGCCCGCCAATAACGCGGTAAGGCAGACCCAGAGTAATGAAACGATCTTCGAACGAACGCATTAGAAATGAGGCGCGTACTAATATGGCGATTTCATCGAGATTGGTTTTCTTGATTTGCAGGCTCTCGATTTCTTCACCGATGGAGCGGGCCTCTTCATCGCCATCCCAATAACCGCGCAGGGCGACTTTTTCACCGTCTTTGAGATCGGTTTTTAATGTTTTGCCAAGGCGGCCTTCGTTGTGGGTAATAAGGCCAGAGGCGGCGGCAAGAATGTGGGGGGTTGAGCGATAGTTTTGCTCTAGGCGTACGACTTTTGCGCCCTTGAAGTCTTTTTCAAAGC
>JAMOMM010000131.1 GCA_027067085.1 Hyphomicrobiales bacterium | reverse complement strand
TTAACCCCTTTGGGAATGTTCACAAAACGATGTTTAATTATCGATTTGGGTGGAGGATTGACTACGGGCAGGGTTTTTGGGTGCCGCTCACACTAACTCGCGTTGCTCGTACGCTGCGCATCATGCGAAGGCATGTCTCCGACAAAAGCGCGGCGTATAAGCACCGAGGCCCATTCCTAAAAAGGTCGTTCCTCGTTTCAGAAGCGTTGGCAGAAATTCAGCAACACGTGCCAACATTGCGAAACTTTTAAAACCCCTTGCATACTCGCAAGACTTCCCCTAGCATTACCTTGGGTAAAGGGTTTGGCTTTAATTTTAAAGGAGAGCCCTAATGTTAAAACGAATTTTAGCTGGCGCGACTATGCTTGCCAGCGTTGCCGTTCTGACGGTTTCAATGCAAACATCAAAAGCCGAAGCTGGTGTACGGTTGTACATTCAACCTCCAGTTCCTTACTATGGTGGCAATTATTATTATCCGCGCAGCTATACGCATCGACCTTACTATAATGGCTATCGCCGGAGTTACCGCTGGGGACGTCGTCATTGTCATAAGCGCTGGCGGAACGGGCGACGCGTAACACGGTGCCATCGCCATAAAATTCGCTATTGATTTTTTAGATTACACACAATCAGACATATAATTTGGGCCCCGCAGGTATTTCACTATCCGGGGCCCTTTTTTTGGATTTTCACCTATCTGACTTTTGCCAGACGATAATGCCTGTTTTAAACAAGCTGACTTGAAATCGCTTTCAGTTTTAGCGTCGGTTGCTTTAGGGCCTTTTCTGGGGGGCAGAGGGTATAACAGCCACCAGCGCAACCAAAAACAATTCCAGACTGAACCCGTAACGAGTTCATTAGTTTATATGATCTTACAAAGGCCATCTCTTCATCAAGGCAACTGCCGCATGTATCTCAAAACGACAACTTACCTTGCCGGAGCATAAACCAGCCAAATTAAGAGCATTGGAACATCTGGTTTAAATCAGCTCACTTACCAAACTGATCCCACTTTAGGAACAGCGCTGGAGTAGAAAAGACGGCCACACTTGTGTAGGTGGTTCCATTTTTCTAGACCTCCTTTGATCTGATAACTGTATCTTGCACCTTATTCGTCGCCCCGTCAAATCACGTTTTTTTGTGTGCTTTATAAAGCTAAAATTTTGGCTTTATAAAAGCCCGTAAAACTCTCATTAACTGTGGCAAATTTGAGGTTTGACAAAACATAAACTTTGACTATGCTGACGGCGTGAATCACCGCTCGCGAATTTGCGGCAACTCCGGTCGGCGCCACACGTAGTTTGAGTTCAATAAAGGCCCAACTACATCAGCGCTAATGTTAACAGGTTCAAGCACCAGAAATCCATATGAAATTTGATAAACTCGGATTGAGTGAAAAAGTACTGCAAGCAGTACACGACGCAGGCTATGATACAGCCACCCCTATTCAAGCGGGAGCCATTCCCCCTGCCCTTGCGCGCAAGGACGTTTTGGGATTGGCCCAAACAGGTTCGGGCAAAACAGCAGCCTTTACGTTGCCTATGCTCAACTTGCTAGAAAAAGGCAGAGCCCGCGCACGGATGCCCCGCACCTTGATTTTGGAACCAACACGTGAATTGGCAGCCCAAGTTGAAGAAGCTTTTGAAACGCTCGGTAAAAACCATAAACTAACCGTTGCGCTGCTTATTGGCGGTGTTTCGTTTGCTGAACAAAACACCAAAATTGATCGCGGCGCAGATGTGTTGATCGCAACACCTGGGCGCTTGCTGGATCATATTGAACGCGGCAAACTGATGTTGCACGGCATTGAAGTTTTTGTGGTTGATGAAGCAGATCGTATGCTTGATATGGGTTTCATTCCTGATATTGAAAAAATCTGTAAATTGTTACCGATTACGCGTCAAACGTTGTTCTTTTCAGCAACGATGCCGCCAGAGATTAAACGCATTACCAACCAGTTTTTGCATATGCCTGAAGTGGTTGAGGTTTCAAAACCTGCTTCCACTGCTGATACCATTTCGCAAAACCTTATCAAGGCCAGCAAGGTTGACCGTGAAAAACGCGATGATCTGCGTAACGTGCTTGAAGGCTTGGTTGAGGTTAAAAATGCCATTGTTTTTGCTAATCGTAAACGCACAGTGGGCATCATTGAAAAATCTATGCAAAAGCATGGCTATAATGCGGCTGCATTACATGGCGATATGGACCAGCAATCACGCCTTAAAACGCTTGAAGGTTTCCGCAATAACGAAATCACTTATTTGATTGCCTCTGATGTGGCAGCGCGCGGGCTAGATATTCCCGATGTTAGCCATGTAATCAATTATGATGTGCCGATTCACCCCGATGATTATGTCCACCGCATTGGCCGCACAGGGCGTGCAGGGCGTAAAGGCACTGCAATCATGCTGGTTACACCACCTGAGAAAAAGGCGGTTGCGGCCATTGAAAAGCTGATCGAAAAAGATATTCCGTGGATGGGCGATGCGCTGGGCGATAGCAAAGCTAAAAACTCATCATCTGAGAAAGCTGGCGATGACGAAAAACCAGCAAAACGCAAACGCGGCAAACGCAAGGCCAAATCGGCCACTTCTAGTGACGATGCAACCCAAGCAGCAGATCAATCTACTGAGCAAGTGGCAGATCAAGGTGCCGAACAAGTTGCAAACTCTAGCAAAAAACCTGATGATCGTTCGGATAGAAAGTCCGACAAACCGCGCGGCCGCAATAAAAGGCGTGGCCATTCAGTTTATGACGAAGTTGGTAGTGTGCCAGATAGCAACCGCTTCCATGCTGACAATATGCCAGCGTTCTTGGCTAATCCTTTGGAGGTTATCGAGCTTGAACCAGAGGTGAGTGAAAGTGCTGAAGCGCCTGCTGAAACCATAGAAGAAACAACGCCAACTATGGAAACGCTAGAGACCACTTCAACAGAAACTAAAGCTGCTGAAAGCTCTGTCAAAGAAAGCTCAGGCAAAGAAAACTCGGGCAAAGAAATCGTTGTCGAAGAAAACACTGACGCGAAAAGCGACACTGAGGAAAATCAACCTGCCGAAGCCGAAGCGGTTGAAGCGAACGGCGAAGATACTTCAGAACAACAACCCGCTGCTTAGGCTCTCCTAGAGTCGTTCATGTTTTCATTGACCCAGAACGACCTATTTAAGTGATTGAAATTACGGCGTTTCATGTCCTGTTTGTGATTCAAACAAAACATGAAATGCTCTAGC
>JAMOMM010000130.1 GCA_027067085.1 Hyphomicrobiales bacterium | reverse complement strand
TATTCTCAATCGCATTTTAGATTTGGCCCCCGCCGTTACCACCACAAAGCAAACCCAAACCACATTTGAACCCGGTATTTACACCCAAGGGTTTTCCCCTCAATCAAGCCTTAATGGTTTTGGTCGCTTATCACCTCCACCAACACACGCCAAAGCAATTAAACTTACAGACGTGAAAACTGCAAAAATATCTAACGCTCACCCCGCAGGATTGTATAAACGCGGGCCATCTATCCTTGCGTTGAACCTCAAAGTAAAACCTTCACAACTCACTTCCTTAGCTCAAGCAATCCCCCAAGCACTCTCAAGCCAAAAACTCTATAGCTATGAACCAGCACCCGTTTTTCCCCTCGCTGCTTGGTTTTTCATTGCCGCCTTTGTTTTAGCTCTTATTGATAGTCTTGCCGCCCTATTCCTGATGGGTGGCATCGAGCGCTTAAAGCGTACCAAACCTGCTCTCATGCTCCTTGGCCTATTCATTGCAGCCAGTTTTCTTGCATCACTCAGCCTCAACGCCCCCTTGCTCAATGCGCAAGAATTAAGCCCCAAAGATAAAGCAGCAATGGAAGCGGTTGACAAAACCCGCTTGGCATACGTTAAAACTGGCAATGAAGTTGTCGATCTGACAAGCCTTGCAGGCCTCAACGGTCTAAACTTAGCCCTGTCACAACGCACCGCTGTTGAGCCAGGATTTCCGCAAGGCATCGATTTAGAACAAGATGAAATTACCTTTTACCCATTGCTCTATTGGCCAATCCTAAAAGACACCAAAATCCCGTCTGATAAAGTTACCAGCAAACTCAAAAAGTTTATGAAAAACGGCGGGACAATCTTTTTTGATACGCGCGATGAAAGTGTCACCATGCAATCATTGTTCGGCACCCCATCACCAAAAACGCTGGCGCTGCGCCGCGTACTGGCAAAGTTCGACATTCCCGCTTTAGAACCTGTTCCCGCCCGTCATGTCTTGACACGCTCATTTTACCTGATGCAGCATTTTCCAGGACGGTATCTAGGTGGAAAATTATGGGTTGAAGCTTCCAGCACCGACAAAAGCCAAATTGACGGCGTGAGTTCTATCATCATCGGTTCAAATGATTATGCAGCGGCTTGGGCTATTGGCGGCGATCATAAACCCTTATTTGCCACCATCCCCGGTGCCCCGCGCCAACGTGAATTTGCCTATCGCACAGGCATCAACATTGTCATGTATACGCTCACAGGCAACTACAAAGCCGATCAAGTTCATATCCCTGCCCTATTGCGGAGGCTTGGCCAATGAACACATCTAACTTGAACTTAGAAATCATCTGGCAACCTATACTTTCAATGCCTTGGTTAACAGCACTTGGCATCGCGGCGCTCGTTCTTATTACCTTGTCTATTTATGTTCGCCAGCGCGGTAGCATTTTACGTGCTCTTGCTCTTTGCGCGTTGTTTATTTCTCTTTTAAATCCAAGTGTAAACCAAGAGCAACGCAAAAAGCTTACCGACATCGCCGTGGTAGTGGTAGATCAAAGCACCAGCCAAAACATTGGTGATCGCACGGCCCAAACTGGACAAGCTCTCAAAAGCATTACCCAGTCAATTTCAAATTTGGGCAATACCGAACTTAGAACCATCAATGTCACGTCTGGCATTTCCAGCCTTGATGACGGCACTCGAATTTTCAACGCCCTAAATGCTGCCTTAGAAGACATTCCACCAGAACGGTTTGCAGGTGCAATTATCATTTCAGACGGCCAAATTCATGATGTACCAAAGCCATTTAAAAAATCTTTGGCTCCCTACCACGTCTTATTGTCAGGAAACGCCAAAGAAACCGACCGCCAAGTAGAAATCCTCAACGCACCAAAGTTTTCTATTATTGGTGGTGAGCAAACAATTCGCTTCAGGGTCAATCAATTTGGCAGTTCAAAAGCCAGTACCCGCGCCCTTGTCACTATTGCCCGCGATGGCAAACACCTAGCCCAACTGACGATTACAATTGGTAAAGTAATTGATTTACCCGTCACGATTGAACACGGCGGGCAAAACATTTTCGAAATCTCTGCCAACGTGGTTCCCAATGAATTGTCAAAACAAAACAACCGGGCTGTCACCGTTATCAATGGCATCCGCGATCGGTTGCGCGTACTGTTGGTTTCAGGTCAGCCGCACCCGGGCGAGCGCACATGGCGTAACTTGTTAAAAGCTGATCCATCCGTCGACCTTGTCCATTTCACTATTCTGCGCCCACCAGAAAAACAAGATGGCACACCAATAAACGAACTATCCCTCATTGCATTTCCAACTCGTGAATTGTTCTCAAAAAAACTGCATGAATTTGATCTGGTCATTTTCGATCGCTATGCCCGTCGCGGCGTATTGCCAGAAGTTTATCTATATAATATTGCAGATTACGTTCAAAATGGCGGTGCAGTTTTGGTTGCAGCTGGCCCTGATTACGCCACCACCGCAAGCATTTATCACTCAGGCCTTTCCAGCCTTTTGCCTGCCATTCCAACAGGCAATGTCACCACGGTCCCGTATCGTGCAAAAGTGACCACCAACGGCAAACGCCACCCCGTTGTTCGCGGACTAAAAGGTGGTGCTGGAGAAAACCCAACTTGGGGAAAATGGTTCCGCCTTATTGATGTCAAAAACCAAAATGGCACCGTTCTTCTTACCGGCCCAGAAGAAAAACCCTTATTGTTGGTTGCGCGAAATGGCAAAGGCCGCGTTGCCCAACTCATGTCAGACCATTCATGGCTGTGGGATCGCGGCTTTGATGGCGGCGGCCCGCAAGCTGAACTATTACGCCGTATCGCCCATTGGTTGATGGCCGAACCAGACCTTGAAGAAGAAAAGTTGAGTGGTCAGCAAATTGGGAAAAACCTTATTATCACTCGGCAAACGATGGATGACAAAACAAGCGAGGTTTCTGTTACGACCCCATCTGGCAAAACCCAAACACTAAAACTTACACAACAAAAACCTGGTCTTTGGAAAACCCAAATTGCCATTAAAGAGCCAGGCATTCATAAACTAATCAATGGAGACAAGGTTGCTTTTGCTGCTGTTGGTTCACCTGATCCACGCGAGTCAGCGCAAATTCATTCAACAGATAAATTAGTGAAAAAATTCATCTCCTCAACCAAAGGATCAATTACTCGCATTGCCGTCAGCACGCCACGCGTTGTAATGGTAAAATCAAATCGCTCATTTTCAGGGTCAGGCTGGATTGGTTTAAAAAGCAACAACGCCTATGATG
>JAMOMM010000129.1 GCA_027067085.1 Hyphomicrobiales bacterium | reverse complement strand
CCCTTTTTCAGCGGCATCCATCGCATTTAGAACAACAAGACGGCTATCATCAACCCGGCAATCGGCATATTCAAAGCCATAGGTAAATTGGTTTTTGAGGGCGCGGCCAGCTGGATCTTTACGGAGGTCAATTTGGCGCGACTTTTGTAATAATTTTCGCCCACCCAGAGTATCATACAAAAACAAGCCAATACGGATCATCCACTTGGGCCGTAAGGATTTATGATGAGGTAACACCAAGCGCAAAGGTGATACAATGTGAGGGGCTATATTTAGCAAGACTTCACGCTCTTTAAGGGCTTTTCTGACCAGAATAAATTCATATTGTTCAAGGTAACGCAAGCCACCATGAACCAACTTTGTCGATGCAGAAGACGTGCCGCTGGCAAGATCATCTTTTTCAACAAGCAATACAGACAGGCCGCGGCCTGCGGCATCGCGCGCAATACCGCAACCATTTACACCACCACCTATAATGGCAATATCATAGGTTGTTTCTATGTTTTGAGGGGAGTTTGACATTAAATTCTCTATACTCACTTTACACGACCAACCATTTCAAAACCTAATTCGTTTGGTTTAAATCTAGTTGATGTCATTTCACATAACGATAGAAAAAATTTGAAACATGCGCAATTGAAAAGCAATATACCTGCCAGATACCCCCCAGTTAGTTGGGTTGAATAGTTCAAACAAACCAATTATTTGACCAACGCGGCCTCCTACTTGAAATCAGGAGTGCTTGCGACCATATTTGGTTTAAGTAAATATTTCGGTGCCTGGTTTTTTCTAAACTATAGGGTCGAAAGTTTTGATCTAGCTGCTTATTAAGGGCTTTGACGTGTCTAAAATTTCTGTATTTTCCAACCCCTTTATGTTGGGGTTTGATGAACTCGAACGCATGTTAGATCATGCGTCTAAATCTTCAGGTGATGGGTATCCGCCCTATAATATCGAGCGGGTTGAAAACTCTGACCAAACAGGCGAGGTGCTACGTATTACGCTGGCCGTTGCGGGGTTTTGCTTAAATGAACTTGATGTCAGTTTGGAAGAAAATCAATTGACAATCACTGGCCGACAAAACGATGATGCAAGCCGAGAGTATTTGCATCGTGGCATTGCAGCGCGCCAGTTCAAAAAAACCTTTGTTTTGGCTGATGGTATGGAGGTAAAGGGAGCAGATATGGAAAATGGACTTTTATCAGTAGACCTTGTTCGACCACCCGTTCGGCGCATCATTCGCAATATTGAAATCAAAGAGGGAAATTAAGGAAGGATAAAATATGACCGACCAATTTTTTCATGATTATTCTAACAATGAGTTAGAAAACTTCGGCGACGGCGCATTGGCCTATGTGAAACAAATCAGCCATGCCGATGCTAAAGAGCTCATTGGCGAAATGCCTGATATGCCAAGCAATATCAATTTATTTTGTTTGTTCAGCGCCAATGGCACACCGTTGTCAATTTCAGACAGCCAAGCGCTTGCTTTTGAAAATGCGTTTGAGCAAGATTTAGAGACTATTGCATTGCACTAGAGCGTTTCATGTTTTGTTTGAATCACAAACACAACATGAAACGCAGAATTATCCGCAATTTCTTATCAAGGTCCTGGTTCAATTAAAACATGACAGACTCTAGGGTCAGGACCCTAAGTATCAACAATGATGTTGTTAAAAAATGCCAACAGATTTCACTTGCTAAACTGAGTGGCTAAGTTAAGTGACCAAATCAAATATCTCATCGGCATTTATTGTCGTGATTGCACCAAAACCAGCGATCGCATGCACTGTATGCGGCACCAATCGCCAATAAGAAAAATCTGTAAAGCTTTCAAAGTTTTGGGCATTGCGATGAATATCCAAATAAAAATCGCGGGCAGCTGGCTCAGTTGTTTGAATAAACTTACCTAGAACTGTGGCACGCTTTCCTTCTAAAGGATCAACCAAGCTACCATTGTCACAGGCGCTTTGCTCAACAAACAATAATGAACCGTTTGGTTGCGCACGTAGATTTTTTGTGTGCCAAGCTAAATCTGAAATTAAGACGATTGGCCCTTTTTCATCAACAACAACATTGACTAATGAAGCATAAGCCACATTAGAGCTGGCCTGCAAAGATGCTAAACTTGCACTGCTCGATTGCTTTAGAAGGTGTTTAATTTCATCAATAGTAAAGGAAGTCATGATCTGTTTTCTAACTCTTTTTTAGTTTTAATTGTTATATGCCCTCTGTTCATTGCAAGCAATGTGTGCCACATTTTTGACACAATTGGACTTTCCACCTTAAAAATGGGATAAGTGTGCGGTATTAATTTGCACGGCTTGCCACAATTATCCCACCTTGGTCCTTTAGAGCCGTTACAATAGTTTTTTACCTATCGTAATTAAACACGGGAAACCACATGTCAAAAATCGCACTTGTTGATGATGACCGCAATATTTTAACTTCTGTATCCATCGCGCTTGAAGCTGAAGGTTATCAGACCAGCACGTATTCAGATGGTGTTAGCGCCCTTCAAGGATTAGAAGACAATCCACCTGATATGGCCATATTTGATATTAAGATGCCACGCATGGACGGCATGGAATTGTTACGGCGTTTACGGCAAAAATCAAATTTGCCCGTAATTTTTCTGACCTCAAAAGATGATGAGATCGATGAATTGTTTGGTCTTAAAATGGGTGCTGATGATTTTATTCGCAAACCGTTTTCACAACGCTTGTTGATCGAACGGGTTAAAACTGTTTTGCGCCGCGCTTCAACGCGCGAGACGAGCGACACTCAAGACAGTGAACCTACGCAAGTTATTGAACGTGGTAAGCTTGTTATGGATCCTGATCGACATTCTTGTAGCTGGAGCGGTAAGCAGGTTGTATTGACTGTAACAGAATTTTTAATTCTACAGTCTCTTGCTCTTCGCCCTGGTATTGTTAAAAGCCGCGATGCATTAATGGA
The DNA here is from genome assembly GCA_027067085.1 of Hyphomicrobiales bacterium. Lineage (GTDB taxonomy): Bacteria > Pseudomonadota > Alphaproteobacteria > Rhizobiales > Aestuariivirgaceae > JALWJW01. The sequence continues at coordinate 299 of JAMOMM010000129.1, read as the reverse complement.
TGCTGCATATGATGACCAAGTCTATGTTGATGATCGCACCATCGATAGCCACATCAAGCGCTTACGTAAAAAATTCAAGGTTGTTGATGATGACTTTGATGCTATTGATACGCTTTATGGTGTTGGATACCGGTTCAAGGAGTCCTAATTAAAGCGTTACCCGTTCAATTGTACGTGTAACGTTTACTCTAAGCACCTGATAATTTGGCGGTTTATGCCTAAGCTGTGATTCAACTTAAACGCAAAACGCTCCAGGACAGAAAGAGCCACAGAAATCGGAATGAACTTAGGCATCAAAG
>JAMOMM010000128.1 GCA_027067085.1 Hyphomicrobiales bacterium | reverse complement strand
GATCGTTTGGCTGATGGTGGAGAAAGCTTTACAGCCAATTGTGGATATGGGCATGGATTCTCGGTATTAGAGGTTATTGAGGCGGTTAAACGGGTTTCAAATTCAAGTTTTGATGTGAAGATGGGAGACCGCAGATTAGGCGACCCAGCAGAAATTGTTGCAAATGCAGATCAGATGTTAGGGTTTGGCTGGAAACCTAAATATGATAATTTAGAAACCATTGTTCGATCGGCTATTGATTGGGAAACAACTTTAAATTCGTAATTAGGTTGTTCCCTCGACATTGTTGTTTATTCAACTTTTTTAAAGCACGTCACTAAAGTGGCGTGCTTTTTTTGTCTGTTGCCTGCTTTGGGGCCGTTTGGCTTGCAATGTGCATTATCACTTTTATGTGGCTTTTAAAGTCAACCATTGTGCCAAAATGGCGCATGGTGTTAACTTTTTAGTAACTTGGGGTCTGATCCCAGTTGTAGAGATGCGGCCATTGAAGTGTGTGTAACAAGTTAATAGGGGGTCATCATGATCGTCAAAAAATTAGGAATAGTAGCAGGTGTGTTGGCAGTGTTCGTTATGGCCACACCAGAAAGTTTCGCGGGCCCTGGTAAAGGCGGTTCTGGCAGTGGTGGCAATGGTGGCGCATCAAGTGGTGGCTCTGGCGGCGGGTCAGGTGGTAAGGGCGGCGGCGGAGGCGGCGGCAATGGTGGCTCTGGCGGCGGTACTGTCGGCGGCGGAGGAAACGCTTGTGATGGCTCAAAGCGCAATAGTAAACGCGGTTGTACGCGTTGGGTTGGCGGTGGATCGCACCAGTATCAATATTCAAACCAGCGTGTGGTGGTTAAGCGTAAGCGCGTAAGAGTGAAAACGCGCCGTGTCGTTACGACAAGATATAGAACGGGCTATTTCTGTACACTGAATGCGAAACCAATTTACCGTCGTTCTACGTGTAAGAGAATTCATCGTAAAGCGCGCCGTGGTGCTGGCTATGCATTTGCTGATGGCTCGGGTTATGCATCGTATGTTTCTATTCAAACAACTCGTCGTGTTGTTAAAAAGCGCCGTATCGTGAAGCACCGTAGAGTTGTTGTGCGCAAAAAACAGCGTGTCGTGTATCGTCAGCCTCAAGTGGTTTACGTGCAGCCACAAGTGGTTTATGTGCAACCAAAACGCCGCGTTGTTGTACGTCGTAAGGTTATTATTCAAGGTACAATGAATTCTGGTAAAGGATATTCATATGGTGGCAATGGAGTGACAGTTCACTATGGTCCATTGATTACCAAACAAGCACCGTACTAAACGTTTGGAATAAACGAGCTGGAACGCCGCCTTGGATTATCAAGGCGGCGTTTTTTGTGGTTTATCTACAGACGTAGCTGTTCCAAGTTCACTTATTGACAGCAAAATGGTTCTTTCTGAATAAGCCGTTGCTCTATAGCCGTAACCCTGTTTGCGTTGAAAAAAAGTAAGTGTCTTTTGGTGGGAATATTAGGTTTGTTTCATCCTTTGGCACAGCATGATCTGCTGGTGGGGCAACGATGAGTGTTGTTCCTTCAGATGAGCAATGAAGTAGGCGACCTGCGCCAAGCTCTTCGACTAAATCTAACTGTACATTGATTGTTTTTGTGGATTCATGTGCAGCGATTTCTATCTTTTCAGGACGAATACCGAGCAAAAGCTCACCGGTTGGAAGGTCTTTGCGGGCGGATTTTATTTTTTGTCCATCGGTAAAGCTAAAGGTGCCTTCGCCATCATGGGTGACGCTTAATAGGTTCATGGGCGGTGAGCCGATGAACTCTGCAACAAAGGTGCTGGCGGGGTGGTGGTAAATTTCAGCTGGTGTTCCTATTTGTTCGACCTTGCCACCATTAAGGACAACAATCCGATCAGCCATGGTCATGGCTTCGATTTGATCGTGGGTTACATAAACAGTTGTAACGTCGAGGTTGCGCTGGAGTTTTCGAATTTCTACGCGCATTTGGCTGCGCAGTTTTGCATCTAGGTTTGATAACGGCTCATCAAAAAGAAAAACCGAAGGTTTCCGGACAATAGCGCGCCCCATGGCAACACGTTGGCGTTGACCACCTGATAATTGGCGCGGACTGCGGGGAAGGTATTCCTCAATACCCAACAATTTTGCAGCATCGTTTACGCGTCGCTCAATTTCATCTTTTGGCGTGCCACGGTTCTTCAAACCATAGGCCATGTTGTTGTAAACGGTCATATGGGGGTAAAGTGCGTAGTTTTGAAACACCATGGCGATGTTTCGATCAGCTGGGTCGGCATCGTTTACGCGTTTGCCATCGATGTTGATTTCACCTGATGTCACATCTTCTAAACCTGCGATCATGCGCATTAGCGTAGATTTTCCGCACCCAGATGGGCCAACGAGAACAACGAACTCGCCGTCATTTATGTCAACATTGACCGAAAACAAAGCTTCATGTCCATTTGGGTACGTTTTTGAAACGTCAGTAATTTTAAGCGTAGCCATAGTTTTTCCTATTTATCGGTTTCGGTCATTTGTCGGTCTCGGTCAGGCCTTTGACAAATAATTTTTGCATTGAAATGACGACGATGAGGGGTGGCACCATAGCGAGAATGGCGGTGGACATGACCATATGCCATTGGGGAATTGAATCGGCCACATCGACCATGCGCTTAATCCCCATGACGATGGTTGCATAACTGTCGTCAGTGGAAATGATGAGCGGCCAAAGATATTGGTTCCAGCCATAAATAAATAGAATAACAAATAGGGCTGCAATATTGGTGCGTGACATTGGTAGCAGAATATCAAAGAAGAATTTCATCGGGCCAGCACCGTCAATGCGTGCTGCTTCGGTCAATTCATCTGGGATGGTCATAAAGACCTGCCTGAATAAGAAAGTCGCCGTGGCGCTGGCAATTAGTGGCAAGATGAGCCCAGGGTAAGAGTTTAACAAGCCTAAATTTGCGGTAATTTCGTAGGTAGGTAGAATTCGTACCTCAACGGGGAGCATTAAGGTGAGGAAGATCAACCAAAATGCTGTCATGCGGAAGCGGAATTGAAAATACACAATCGCAAAGGCAGACAGGATTGAAATGGCAATTTTGCCGATGGCGATGCCCATGGCCATAATCAAAGAGTTCATCAACATGAGCCACAGCGGCGGGGTCGAAGCCATTTTCATGCCTTCGCCAAGAATGAGCGAATAGTTTTGTATCAATTGATTGCCAGGCCACAAACTTAATTCACCAGAAAAGAATGCTTCACCGGGGTGAGTAGAAG
>JAMOMM010000127.1 GCA_027067085.1 Hyphomicrobiales bacterium | reverse complement strand
ACCTTCGAGAACATCGTAATAATGAATGTTGATGTACTTCATCATATCGTTGCCAGCCGTGCCTGTGGTGATGGTCCATTGCTGCGGCCACGTTTGGATAACACCGATAAATAGACCAACAATGCCCGTGATGATAACAACCAACAAACTTATGGATGTGTAAGGATTGGCCTGAACAAAATTGGTGGGAGCCTTTGTCTTTTTTGGTGGCGTGCCGCGCTGGGCAAACCCTTGCGATAGGCGATCAAGGGCAATGGCCAAGACCACAATGGCAAACCCTGCTTCTAAGCCAGCGCCAATATCAAGGCGGCGTAGAGCTGCCAATACTGTAAAGCCAAGGCCGCCAGCACCGATCATAGAAGCGATGATGACCATGTTTAAAGACAGCATAATAACCTGATTGACCCCAACCATTAAATTGTTGCGGGCGCTGGGGATCATGACTTTCCAAGTTTTTTGGCGCGGTGTGCAACCGACCATATTGCCAAGGTCTGAAAGCTCACTTGGGACTTGCTCTAAAGCTAATAGTGTAATGCGGACCATGGGGGAGATGGCATAAATGATGGTGGCGATAATCGCAGAAATTGGACTAAAGCCAAAGAACACCAATATGGGTACGAGGTAAGCAAAAACTGGCACGGTCTGCATGATGTCGAGAAATGGAGAAATGATGCGGGCAAACAGGGGCCAGCGATAAGCGGCAAGACCAAGGAACAAGCCACCCAAAATACCAAAGGGTACGGCGATAATGATCGAAGACAATGTTATCATTGCCCCGTTCCATTGGCCAAAAATGGCAAGGTAAGCAAAGCAACCTGCTGCTAGTGCAGCTAGTTTCCAACCACGGGCGTAATAGCCTAATGCCCCGACAATAAAGATGACGGCGATCCAGCTTAAAGGCGGTAAAACTTGTATGGCATCTGACCCTTGCCCACTTAGAAAGCCAGTGGCCAAAATAGATTTTACAAAAGTGTAGGGGATGTTCATTAGCCACGCAAAGGCGCGGGTCATTTCGGTGAAGGTGAAAAGACCGAATGTTGCGTCATTGTAAAGCCAGTCGGTAAAGTCTGTGATGTAGGTGCGCAGGCTTGATTGCCAATCGCGTGGGAATTTAAATGCCCATGGGAAATATGGTTTGGCAAATTGGCGAAATAACAGGGTGCTGATTATGGCAAAAACCCATAGTCTCGTCATTGGGGATATGATGAAACTTGCCATCTCTCTTAACCTTCAAACAATACATCAATGATGTCGTCACGCGTAATTTTGCCAACAATATTTTCATCTTCATCGATGACTGCAAATGGTTTGGAGGCTGATTTTAATTGCGCGGCGATTGCGTTGATTTTGGCGGATTGAAGTATGGTGCCGCCATAACCTCCTTTTGGAGTGCGCTTTGGAGCTGGTTGCATAATGGATGAAACGTGGAGCACTTTTGCGCGTGATACATCGCGGGTGAATTCGGAGACATAATCGGTTGCAGGGCGCAGGACAATATCTTCTGGCGTGCCGATTTGAACGATGTGGCCGTCCTTCATAATGGCAATGCGGTCGGCCAGTCTAATGGCTTCATCAAAATCGTGGGTGATAAAGACAATGGTTTTACGTAAGAGGTTTTGCAGGCGTAAAAATTCGTCTTGCATCTCGCGGCGAATGAGGGGGTCAAGGGCCGAAAATGGCTCATCGAGAAACCAAAGTTCAGGTTCAACGGCGAGTGACCTTGCAATGCCGACACGCTGCTGTTGGCCGCCAGATAGTTCGCGTGGTAAATAGTTCTCACGTCCTTTAAGACCAACAAGCTCGATCACCTCCATGGCGCGGGCTTCACGTTGTTGTCTCGAAATGCCTTGAACTTCTAACGGAAAAGCGACATTGCCCAGTACCGAAAGGTGAGGCAGTAATGCGAAATGCTGAAACACCATGCCCATTTTATGGCGGCGAATTTCGATCATTTCTTTGTTAGATTTTTTTAGTAAATCTTGCCCGTTAAACAAAATCTCGCCTCTGGTTGGCTCGATTAAACGTGACATGCAGCGGACAAGGGTGGATTTGCCTGAACCTGACAAGCCCATAATAACAAAAATTTCGCCATCGTAAATTTCAAGGGATGCTTGTTGGACCGCGCCAATTAAATTGAATTTATCCAATTCATTTTGGGTTGGAGGCCAATATTGGGTGTCGAAAACTTGGGCGGCTTTACTGAAGTCGCCGAAGATTTTCCAAACAGCATTGCAAACAAGTTTAGGTGTTGTTTTTTTGCTGTTGATTAGGGGAGGTTGCCTCATGGATTTCTCAAAAACTTCATTGTCATTTTTATAATTGTTTATTGAGGTTTGACACTGGGTGGTGCTGGCGTTGATGCCTGCGGTGGGCCAGTATTCATACAAGCATTCATACAAGCATTTATAGAGGTGCGGGAGAGGCTGAGAATCGGCCTCCCCCGCTTGGGTTTGTCGAAAGAGGATTACCCCTCCGCCTCGACCTGTGTGAAGTGGTTTATTTTAGCCACGCTTTCCAACGCGCTTCGTTTTTAGTCATCCATTCTGCAACAACAGCTTCGACCTTTTTACCGTCGAGATCGACAGCGCCGACCATTTTGCCCATTTCATCATTGTTGATGTTGAACTTTTGCATTGCAGAATATGCGCCAGGCCATTTTTTCTTCATGCCTGCCCAAGCAACTTTCCAAATGGGGCCGCGTGGTTTGCCGCAATCATATTTGGCTTTTGGATTTATTCCAGCTTTTGGATCGTTGTAACAAGCGGCTGAATATTCAGGGAACTTGACCCATTCACCTTTATATTTTGATGGAGCCCAGTGTGGTGCATAAACCCACAGCACAATGGGTGCTTTACGTTGATAGGCTGATTCAAGTTCAGCAAAAAGCGCCGCATCGGTGCCAGCGTGGACAACTTCAAAATCAAGCCCGAGCGCTTCAACGCGTTCATCATCAAACCCGCCCCATGTGACAGGGCCGCCAAGATAACGCCCTTTGGGAGCGGTTTCAGCTGTCGAGAATTGTTCAGCGCATTTGTTTAAAGCTTTCCAATCGGGCAGGCCTGGGCATTTTTCTTTCATGTATGAGGGGAACCACCATTCTTCGATGGCTTGCATGCCTGTTTCGCCGACGTTCTCAACTTTGCCAGTTTTAGTGGCTTTGTCCATGGCTTCGCGGCCAGTGGTTTCCCAAATTTCCATGGCGGCGGTCAGATCGCCAGATTGTAGCCCTGCAAATTGAGCAATGTAGTCGGCCTGAACGTATTCAACGTTGTAGCCAGCTTTTTTGAGTACAGAACCCATGATGCGG
>JAMOMM010000126.1 GCA_027067085.1 Hyphomicrobiales bacterium | reverse complement strand
GCACAAACTAGATACAACGGCCGCCATCAACTTCCATCGCAACACCAGTAATCATATCAGCTTCATTGGAACACAGGAAACAAGCCGCATTGCCCATATCACGCGGTGTCGAGAAGCGACCGATTGGAATCGTTGAGAGAAATTTAGCTCTTATTTCAGGCGTATCTTCACCCATAAAAGTTTCAAGCAAAGGTGTTTCACCCGCCACAGGGTTAAGCGCGTTTACCCGAATACCAAAGGGGGCAAGTTCCACTGCCATACCGCGCGTTGCTGTAATCATTGCACCTTTGGTCATATTATACCATGTCAGATTTGGTCGCGGACTGACCCCTCCCGTTGATGCAACATTAAGAAAAGTGCCGCTTTTTTGTTGCTTAAAATACGGCACTGCGTATCGAGCCGATAGAAATACTGATTTGATATTTACATTCACAAGCTTATCAAACATTTCTTCAGAGATGGTTTCCAACGATTGCGGCAAGTGCCCCATGCCTGCATTATTTACGATAATGTCTAGGCCGCCAAAATGGGCAATTGCACCTTCAATAAGACCCTTCATATCCTCTGCATTTGAAACATCAGCGCGAATAAAGTGCCCTTGATTACCAAGGTCTTTTGCAACCGATCTGCCACCATCTTCGTTAATATCAGCAACGATGACTTTTGCGCCTTCATTGACAAATTTTTGTGCGATGCCTTCGCCAAAACCAGAGCCACCACCTGTAACAATTGCAATTTTATTTTCTAATCGCATAATCTAATCCCTCATTACCCGTGCTTGATCGCAACGGTTTTTGTCGTTGAAAAACTATATAAAGCCTCAAAACCTTTTTCACGGCCATGGCCCGATCCCTTAACGCCGCCAAACGGAAGTTCCACGCCTCCTCCTGCACCATAATTATTGATAAACACCTGACCAACATCGAGGTTTTTTGCCATTCGCATTTGCCGACTACCATCTTTTGTCCACACACCTGCAACCAAACCAAAGTTTGTCCCATTTGCAATCTGTAGAGCCTCTTGTTCATCTTCAAACGGAATGACAACTTGAACGGGACCAAAAATCTCTTCTTGGGCAAGGCGATGGTCCGCAGGCACGTTACCAAACAACGTCGGTAAAACATATGCCCCACCTTGTGGAAGGTTATCGGCAAAAAACCCTTGCGCTATCATTTCAAGGCCATCAGATTTTGCCACTTCTAAGTAATCATCAACAATCTGTTTTTGCCTCATACTAATAAGCGGCCCTAAATTAAAATCATCTTTTGCCTGGCCAACCTTCAACGCTCGATAACGCTCAGCCATACCGTCAAGAACATCTTGATAAACCCCTCTTTGAACCAAAATTCGCGAAGATGCCGAACAGGTTTGACCCGCGTTTTGGATACCAGCATTAACAAGAAACGGTAACGCATCTTCAAGGTCTGCATCATCAAATATAATTTGAGGCGACTTGCCACCAAGTTCCAAAGTTACGGGAACCACATGATCTCCCGCTGACTTTTGAATTAATTTTCCAACGGCCGTCGAGCCCGTAAACGAGACATGATGAACACCTGTATGAGCGCTAAGGGCCGCGCCCGCTTCATTGCCAATACCTGGAACAATATTCAACGCCCCATCTGGCAGACCTGCCTTTTGCGCAATCTCACCAATTGCCAACGCTGTCAAACATGCTTCTTCTGCAGGTTTAAGCACTGCTGCATTTCCCATAGCTAATGCACCACCAACGCTACGTCCAATAATTTGCATAGGATAATTCCACGGCACAATATGACCCGTCACACCGTGGGGCTCTCTCATTGTAAAAACCGTGAAACCGTTTTGAAACGGTATCGTCTCGCCATGAACTTTATCACAAGCCCCAGCATAAAATTCAAAATAGCGAGCCATGGCTACGGCATCAGCTCGTGCTTGCGAGAACGGTTTTCCAACATCATTGGTTTCTAAATCAGCCAATTCGTCAACGTGATTTAATGTGATACGTGACATTTCCATCAACACCCGCCCACGCTCAAGCGCACTCATTGAACCCCACTCACTATCCAAAGCAGATTGCGCAGCTTTTACGGCCTCATCTATATCCTTAGGCGTTCCCCGAGCAATTTTTTTTAACACCTTACCTGTAGAGGGGTTTATCAAGTCAATCAGTTGCCCGGTTTCACCAAGACGCCATTTACCACCAATAAAAACCATTTCTGAATTGAAACTTAAAGTCATGTCATTATCCGTTAAATACTCAAATTTGCGCCACGCTGTAGGAGCGTTTCAGCCAAATGAGGAGTTGCTGCTAATAATTGTTTTGTATAATCGTGCTGCGGGTTTTCGAAAACCTCTATGGTCAAGCCTTGCTCAACAATTTTACCTTGATACATAACCAAAACACGATCGGTTACCGCTCGAACAACATGCAAGTCATGAGAGATAAATAGATATGACAGGCCTTGCCGCTCAGCCAAGTCATTTAATAAATCAAGAACCTGTTCTCTAATGGAAACATCAAGAGCAGATACAGGCTCATCAGCAACAATCAATTTCGGTTCGGTAATAATAGCGCGAGCAATTGCAATCCGTTGCCGTTGACCACCAGAAAATTCATGCGGGTAACGATCGCTATCTTGAGCATTAAGTCCAACAGCAATTAAGGCCTTACCAACATGTTCAGCCTTTTCACGTGATGACATGGTTTTAAACAGGTGCAACGGCTCTGACACCAATTGTCCAACTTTGTGACGTGGATTAAAGCTACCATATGGATCTTGAAAAACCACTTGCATGTCACGCCTACTTTTACGCAACTCAGACCGCGACAATGCAAATAAGTCTTTACTCAAAAATTCTACACGACCAGATGTTGGTTTATTAAGGGCGAGTAAGGTCCGCGCCAACGTCGACTTCCCACAGCCAGACTCTCCGACAAGTCCAACACTTTCACCCGCTGCGATGTCGAACGAAACACCATCAACAGCATTAAGAAAACGCGGCGCTTCAAAAACAGTACGCCGTGGCAATTTATATTTTTTCACCACCCGATCAACCCGCATTAACGAAGGCCCAATCTCATGGCTAACCTTTTGCGAAGAGACCTTAGTTTTCACCGTTGAAGCAGCCAGCAATCGTTTTGAGTAAGGATGTTTCATCGTCCTAAAAAATCGAACAAGTTCGCCGCTCTCAACAATTTCACCATCCTTCATGACAGCGATATGATCGACCATTTGCGCCACAACGGCCAAGTCATGGGTAATCAACAACAAAGAGGAACCATGTTCACTCGCCAGTTGTTTAAGTAAATCCAAAACTTTTGCCTGCGTTGTAA
>JAMOMM010000125.1 GCA_027067085.1 Hyphomicrobiales bacterium | reverse complement strand
CATCTTCATAAAGTCTGCCGCAGCGCTTTATTTCATTTCCCGCGCCATCATCTTAAAAGCACCATGGCCACAAAGGTTGTTACAAGCTAGTATAGCTTTGGGATTGTTTATGATTCCAGATTGGTAAATCTTAAATTAATACCCATATCATTTGGAAATAAATAAGTTTGCCGTCACGTTCGATCCAATTTTTTTGAAAATTTCAATCAATTTATCGTTGTCTTCAACCTCAAAATAATGGGAGGAAGTTGTTGCGCATTCTTCGAGCAATGCTTGGCCTTTTGAGGGGGCCTGAAACGCAACTGTATAAATTTCCATACCGTAGTTCTTGGCTTTGGTGCAATACTTCAAGGTCTCGTTATCATACGATGACGCGTTGTTATTACCATCGGTCATAAACACCATCACAAGTTTGGGAACTTGTTCAGATTTTGCATAATGTTCATCAATTTCTTTTTGTTTTTTAAGTTGCTTATAGGCTTTTTTTACCGCGCCAGAAGAATTTGTACCACCGCCAGCATTCATAGCCTGAACATAGTTATTCACCGCACTTAAATTCCACCGAATGCTTTTTTGATCAAACGTGTAATGGTTATAAGCAACCGCCCCCATGCGGATAAATTGTTTGTCTGGATCAACTTCTTTCATACCATCAATCATGCCATCAACAGCCACTTTTAACGATGTCATACGGGTTGGAAAATTCCACCCCATCGAACCAGAGCGATCAAGCACCAGATACATAGAAAGAGAACCACCTGTCTCTCGCTTTAACTTAACGGCAGAGCTGGTGCTGATATTAACGGTATTAAAACCAGCAATTTTGGCCATATGAGTTTTGTAGGAAGCATCGACACTTACCGTCAATTCTTGCAAGCCCGTATCAAAAGAAAAATTGGCCCCGTTATAAAACGGCGGCAAATTGCTTTTAATGTTTTTGAATAAAAAGGTTTCAAACAACTCTTCAGCTCGCGCAACCACCACGCTTTGATTTTCCAAGTTTATCGAAACATCATTTAAAATATTTGTAGCCGTGGCGACCAAGGCGGCATCAACAGATGCAGACACATTGGTATGTAGGTTAGAAGCCTTGGAATAATCGATTGCAGAACCAACCACCATCATCATTGGCAACACCGATAACGCGAACAGTACTGCTACCGTACCTCTTGTGTTATTCAAAAATTTCCGTGCTCTTTGAAGCAATTTCATCTTGTCAATCCTCTTGCTCAACAGTCTCTCAACCCTGTGTGATCCATTTGAGAATTAGTTGAAAACCGTAAATCAAAGGTCATTTAAATCTGTAAAATTTTAACCTTTTCATTTGCCATAGGACAAAAACAATCAAATAAAAAGCTGTTCTAACCGCCATTGGCAAACGGCTAAATCATCGTTAACAAACATTTTTTCACTTAATACAAATTTTAAAAAACTCAATAAATTCAACCTTTTCACCGCAAAACATGCCTAGAAATGGGTATATTGGTTAGAAAACCCACCCTATCTGGTAGCGTTTTATTAAGCATCCAATTGCCACAAGGTTAGGTGCAAAAAATAATTTTAAAATTTATGAATTTTATTGGTGAACAACTCGTTTATGACAGGTGTGACCTGTAACCTTTTAAAAAGTATAGCATCTTAATTCGTTAGTTCAGGCTCTCCATTAAAAAAGGGGAAGGCATAAAGCCTCCCCCTTTCCAGCTTGTTTTAACTTAGAGCGTTTCATGTTTTGTTTGAATCACAAACACTGCATGAAACGCAAGATTGTCAATACCTTAAGCTGGTCGGTCTGGTTCAATTTAAACCAGACCGACTCTAGTGTTTATTTCAAAAATCAAGCGCTTTAGCTTGGCGAACGTTTGGTAATGCTTCCAATTTAGCCAGAACATCTTTTGGCACACCGCCATCAACTTCAACCAAAGCAATCGCTGCATCACCTTCTGCTTGCCGCCCAAGGGCAAACGTTGCGATATTAAGACCAGCATCACCAAGCAACACACCAAGCGCACCGATGAAGCCAGGTTTATCTTCATTAGATACATAAAGCATATGCGGGCCAAGTTCAGCTTCAAGGTTGATACCTTTAACCTGAATAAGACGTGGTTTGCCATCTGAATAAACCGTACCAGCAACAGAGCGCGTTTGGGTTTCGGTTTTAACGATCAACCGAATGTAGTTTTCATAAACACCACGTTTGGTTTGTTTAACTTCATCCACTTTAATGCCGCGCTCTTTAGCCATAATCGGGGCAGAGACCATGTTGACCTCGCCAAGCAAAGGTTTCATCAAGCCAGCAAGCAAAGCAGATGTCAGCGCTGAAATATTCATATCAGCAACATTACCGCAATATTCAATCGTTACTTCTTTGATAGAAGAATTGGTCAATTGACCCGCAAAGCCACCAAGCTGTTCAACCAATTTGATGAACGGTTTAAGGATTGGAGCTTCTTCTGCAGAAATTGAAGGCATGTTAAGCGCGTTGGTTACACCACCAAGCATTAAATAATCAGCCATTTGTTCGGCCACTTGCACAGCCACGTTTTCTTGCGCTTCAGAAGTTGCTGCACCAAGGTGCGGGGTACACACAACATTGTCCATACCAAACAAAGCATTTTCTTTTGCAGGTTCAACTTCAAACACATCAAGCGCAGCACCAGCTACATGGCCAGCTTCAAGCGCTGCTTTAAGAGCAACCTCATCAACCAAACCACCACGCGCGCAGTTGATAATGCGCACACCGCGTTTCATCGCATTGATAGCTTTTGCATCAATGATGTTGCGGGTTTTATCGGTAAGCGGTGTGTGAAGGCTCAAGAAATCCATGCGTTTAAGCAGGGTTTCAAAGTCAACTTTTTCAACACCAAGCTCAAGCGCACGCTCTTCTGAAAGGAAAGGATCAAATGCGATCACTTTCATTTTAAGGCCAAGCGCACGGTTAGCAACGATAGAACCAATATTACCGCAACCAATAAGGCCAAGGGTTTTATTGAAAACTTCAACACCCATAAAGCGGCTCTTTTCCCATTTGCCCGCTTGGGTAGATTCGTTCGCCATCGGAATTTGACGCGCAACAGCAAGCATCATCGCAATGGCATGTTCAGCCGTTGTCACAGTGTTGCCAAAAGGTGTGTTCATCACAATAATACCGCGGTTAGAAGCGGCTGGAATGTCAACATTATCAACACCAATACCTGCACGGCCAATGACTTTAAGGTTGTCAGCACCAGCAATAATCTTTTCAGTTACCTTGGTGGCAGAACGAATAGCCAAGCCATCATATTTGCCGATCGCTGCAAGCAAGGCTTCTTTGTCTTTG
>JAMOMM010000124.1 GCA_027067085.1 Hyphomicrobiales bacterium | reverse complement strand
GCATTTCAAGCTTTAGAGCAAAAAGAAAAATTGGCTCAATTGACCCAAGCTAAACAAGCCATTGTTGATAAAGCTGATGACATTTTCCGTGCAGATGGTGACTTAGTTATTGGCAACCCATATGGCAAAACCACAATGGTTGAATTTTTCGATTACAACTGTGGCTTTTGCAAGCGCGCACTGCCTGACGTTTTACGCCTTATTGCTGAGGATAAAGACCTCAAAATCGTCATCAAAGAGTTTCCAATTCTGGGCGCTGGATCTATGTTTGCTGCCCGTGCAGCAATTGCCTCGCGCCGTCAGAACAAATATCATGAGTTTCATTTAGCGCTGGCTAAGAAACGCGGCTCTGTAAACGAAGCGGCTGTTTTGAAAGTCGCACTCGGCTTGGGCCTGAATATGGACAAGCTTCAAGCTGATATGAAATCTGACGAAGTAACGAAAATTATTCAGCGCAATCATGCTGTTGCCCGTGCCCTTAATATCAACGGCACGCCAGCGTTTATTGTTGGCGATCAGCTTTTACCGGGCGCTGTTGGTTTTGAAACTTTGAGTAAGACAATTAAAGACGTGCGTGAAAACGGTGCTTGTAAAGTTTGCTAAGGCTCAGCCTAGAGCTGTTTCATGTTTTGATTGAAGCATAAGCAAAGCAGGAAACACAAAACTATCAACACCATAAATAAGTCGTTGTGGTTCAATGTAAACCAGAACGACTTTTAAAGGTTGGCAAGTTTTGCCTATTCTAACGAGTAAATGTCCCATTTTGGCCTTCCCTCATTGAGAATCCATGTTATTAGTTATCACAGTGAGGGGTAAGTGAAATGTCTAAGCCTATTTACATCCTCAACGGGCCAAATTTAAACCTGTTGGGCACAAGAGAACCAGATGTGTATGGCGCACAAACGCTGGACGATATAGCAGGTCTATGCACTGCAAAAGCCAAAGCTTTGGGCTTTGATGTGGACTTTCGTCAAACCAACGATGAAGGCGAATTGGTGAACCACGTGCAAGAAGCACAAAGTAATGCCAGTGCCATCATCATCAATGCTGCAGCCTATACCCACACTTCTGTTGCGCTGCATGATGCCCTTCGCATGGTTGATGTGCCTATTATTGAAGTTCACCTTTCAAACATCTATAAACGTGAAGAATTTCGCCATAAAAGTTTTGTATCACCCGTTGCCCAAGGGGTTATTTGCGGTTTTGGTGCAAACGGCTATGAACTGGCGATTGATGCGGTTCACAAATTACTTTAAAAAAACAAATTCTTTTGTCACAAATTATTTTGCCACAAATTACGCTGAGTGAAACATATGTCTAAAACAAAACTCGATAAAGAAATGATCCGCGATTTGGCCAACCTGTTAGATGAAACAGGACTAACCGAAATTGAATTAGAACAAGGCGATTTTCGCATTCGTGTTGCTAAAGGCGGGCAAATGATTGCTGCGGCTCCCGCTGCACCAGCTGCATTTGCTGCTCCAGCAGTTGCCGATGAAGCAGAAGCAAGCGTGAATGCGGTCACTTCGCCCATGGTTGGCACGGTTTATCTTGCGCCAGCTCCTGGTGCATCGCGCTTTATTGAAATTGGCGCACGGGTTTGTGTTGGCGATCCACTGTTGATTGTGGAAGCCATGAAAACCATGAACCAAATTCCTTCAACACAAGCTGGCGTGGTGAAATCTATTTTGGTTGAAGATGGTCAACCAGTAGAGTTTGGCGAACCTTTGGTTATCATTGAATAGGACGCCGACAAATGTTCGAAAAAGTTCTAATAGCCAATCGCGGCGAGATTGCATTACGGGTTTTACGCGCGTGTAACGAACTTGGCATCGCAACTGTTGCAGTACACTCCACTGCAGATGAAAACGCAATGCATGTGCGCTTGGCCGATGAAAGTGTTTGCATCGGCCCACCTCCGGCAGCCGATAGTTATTTAAGTATTCCTGCGATTTTATCTGCTTGTGAAATTACGGGCGCTGATGCGGTTCATCCCGGTTATGGCTTCCTGTCAGAAAATGCTCAATTTTCAGACATCTTAAAAGAACACGGCGTGACCTTTATTGGCCCAAGTGGTGATGATATTCGCACCATGGGCGATAAGATTGCTGCAAAACAAACAGTTGATCGCTTAGGTATTCCTGTTGTCCCCGGTTCGCCCGGCGCTGTTGATGACCCTGTTGAAGCTGTAAAAATTGCCAATGACATTGGTTTTCCTGTTATTATTAAAGCAGCTTCTGGTGGCGGTGGCCGTGGTATGCGTGTGGTTGAAAAACGCGAAGATATGGAAGTGTCTTTGCAAATGACCCAGACCGAAGCCAAAGCAGCTTTTGGTGATGGATCGGTTTATATCGAGAAGTATCTCGGCACTCCCCGCCACATTGAAATTCAGGTTTTAGGTGATGGACAAGGTGGCGGTGTTCACCTTGGCGAGCGTGATTGTTCGTTGCAACGCCGACATCAAAAAGTGTGGGAAGAAGCACGCTCACCTGCCCTTAATGACGATCAGCGGGCAAAAATTGGTGCCACATGCGCCAAAGCCATTGCTGATATGAATTACTCGGGCGCTGGCACCATTGAGTTTTTGTATGAAGATGGCGAGTTCTATTTCATTGAAATGAACACACGTTTACAAGTTGAACACCCAATCACTGAAATGATTACGGGTATTGACCTCGTGCAAGAACAAATCCGTATCGCTGCGGGTGCAAAACTTGGTTATACGCAAGATGATATTAGCTTTAATGGTCACGCGATTGAGTGCCGAATTAACGCTGAAAATGCGCGTACCTTTATGCCTTCACCTGGCTTGGTGGAGAATGTGCATGTACCGGGCGGGCTTGGTGTTCGGGTGGATTCTGGGATTTACTCTGGTTACACGATCCCACCGTATTATGACAGCCTCATTGGTAAGCTGATTGTGTTTGGCAAAACTCGTAATGATTGCTTAATGCGTTTGCGCCGCGCGCTGGATGAGTATGTTATTCAAGGTGTTGATACCACCATTCCACTGTTTCAAGACTTGCTAAAAGAAAAAGATATTATGGATGGTAATTATGACATTCATTGGCTTGAAAAGTATTTGGCAAAAGGCAAATAACCAGCTCGTCATCACTCCCGCGAAAGCGGGAATCCAGAAAACCAGCAACCTGTAATGCCCTTGGCCCTAGAGTCGGTCTGGTTTAAATTGAACCAGAGCGACCAGCTTAAGGTATGATAATCTTGCGTTTCATGCAGTGTTTGTGGTTCAAACAAAACATGAAACGCTCTAACTTCCCGCTTTCGCGGGAATGACGAGAGAGCGTTCGTATGGTGAATT